>JANXAM010000027.1 GCA_025062155.1 Gloeomargarita sp. SKYB120
GAACGACCATACCTGCTTTTGCCGATTCCTTGCAGGTAGGGAAAAGGTGACATGACCGACCGATACTGTTTCCTGGCGAATTCCTGGCAAACGGGCCGCAGGTCAGCACCAGCGCCGCTGCTTGGTGTGTCGAAATGCCAAGTCTCCTGGTCCACGCCGGCTCTATAGCAAAAAACATTTGAGCTGGCGTGTTTGAGCAGCGGGCAAGGCAAAAGCGTCAAGGTCTCTAGTTGTAGCTCATGCCAAACATTGTGTGCTTAGCTATAGAAGCAGCGCGCTTGAGACCAGTGAAAAAGCTGGACAACTGGCGGCAACGGCGGGGCGATTCACTCTCTAACTGTTCCACGACTAAGGGTTCACCCTTGTCCGCCGCAAGCCTAACGACCTGGGCACACGTTTCCAGCATGAATGCCTGTGTCTGGCCGCCAGGGGATGGCGCCAGGTTTGTTCGATACTGACAATCACGCGCCAGCCGTGCTTTGACAGTTGGTCGTTGCTTTAGCACTACGGGCGGTGGTTTGTACCTTGTACTTGCTGTAGCGCTTGGACAAACCGAATGCCCGTTAATTCCAGGTAGACTTTCTTGCCCTTCCGTCCTGGCCCAAAAGACAAGCAGTTTGCAAAGCGGAACAGGCGACGCGAACCGAAACACAACCGTATCTTGCCTGCTTGCCTGTCGGCTTCCAGACGCGCAAGTTAACTCTGGAACCTGGCTAAGCGCCGTTTGTTTTGGTGCAAGACAAGCCGGCGCTTTTTTTTGGCAATCACCCGTTCTGCTTGGCGTATTCGCTGTTGCGGCTGCTCAACTTGCGTCGCTTGACTTTCCTTGACGGCCCGTATGCGTCCTTCCAGTTCCACACGGGCACTGGTGATACCAAAATGCTGCAGGAACGCCGGTTTTGTCTGGTTTTTGTCTTGCCCGGCAACAGTAGCGGCAAAGCAAGACCGCATAGGCGGCCAGCGCCGCATGCTGTGCTGGTGCGGTGGCATGCAAACTTGGTAGCTAAATGTCAGAATTCCGGTACGAAATTCCCTGCCGTTTGACCCAGTCACTTAATTTCATTAACAGATGTCCATCTCTATGTGTACATAAATCAGCAGTTGTCTACCCCGCTTGAGTTGTTGCCAGAGCTGCGTATGGTCGTGAACCGAAGAGACCGTCATCGGTTTTTGCGCTCGTGCTCGCCCACCAGTGTAGGGCAAACCTGATATGATCAGGGCGACTCCCGTGCAACCGTCATGACTGTCAAGCAAAAGATGGGTCTGGGTTTGCTGGTGTTTCTGCCGCTGTCCTGGGCGGCGGTTGCGTGGCGTTGGGGAGAACTGGCGACCTGCATCACGGCAGGCCTAGCGATTGTGCCCTTGGCCATCTGGTTGAGCACGGCGACGGAGGAACTGGCGCTGGTTATGGGTCCCACCCTGGGCGGCTTGCTGAACGCCGTATTTGGCAATGCGACGGAACTAATTCTGGCGCTGGTAACCCTGCGAGCGGGGTTAGTGGAAGTGGTCAAGGCCAGTATTACTGGGACGGTTGTGGCCAACCTCCTGCTGGTGCTGGGCCTGGCGATGTTGTTGGGGGGATTGCGCCACAAGGAACAGCAGTTCCAAGCGATTGTCCCCCAGGTGAACGCCCCCTCGATGACCCTGGCGGTGATGGCCATTTTTTTGCCGACGTTGCTGGCCCGCACAGCGGAAGGTCAAGGCCTTGCCCCCCACGCAATTGCTCATCTGTCGGTGGTGGTGGCGGCGGTGTTGATGGGGGTTTACGGGTTGACGCTAGTGTTTGCCCTGAAAACCCATAGCTATCTCTACGACGTGGGTGTGACGGAATTGGGGGAACCCCACGACCGCCCCAATCTCTGGTTATGGCTAGGGGTCCTAGCGGCGGCAACGGTGGGCGTGGCGGTTGAGTCGGAAATCTTTGTGGGCGTCATCGAAGAGGCGACAGCGCAACTGGGACTCACGCCCTTGTTTACTGGGGTCATCCTGCTGCCGTTGCTGGGAGGTGCGGCAGAGTACGTGACGGCGGTGAACGTGGCGATGAAAAACAATATGAATTTGGCGGTGTCGGTGGCGATGGGGTCGAGTGCATTGGTGGCCCTGCTGGTGACGCCGGTGCTGGTGCTCGTCGGCGAATGGTGGGGCCAGCCGATGGACTTGAATTTCAACCTGTTTGAGGTGGTGGCGGTGGCCCTCGCGGTGACGGTGGCCAATATGATTAGCCTGGACGGGCGCTCTAATTGGTTGGAGGGCAGCCTGCTCCTGGCTAGTTACGGGGTGATTGCAGTGGCGTTTTACTACCATCCGGCTTGACGCCTGAGGTGAGAACGGGTTTTACTGGGGCTAGGTTCGCTGAAGAAAAATAACAAAAAATCGGGGTCATGTTCAGACGCGTGTGGTGTGGGGTCGGTCTGACGATTTTATTTCTATGGGCGGGGGATACCATCGCCCAGGCATCGTCACGGGATGACCCGCCTTTACTGAAGGCTGCACCATTGACAGTAGCGCAAGCCCCGCCGTTGGATTTGGACCAGGTCATTTTGGTGGAATCGCTAGAGGTGGTGGGCAGTACGATTCTCACCCCCGAAGACATTGCCCGCTTCATCCAACCGGTGGTGTCGCAGCGGGTGCCGCTCCGGCAAGTTCAGGATGTCGCCGACGCCATTACCCGTTTCTACGTGGACCGGGGGTTTATCACGTCTCGCGCTGTCATCGTGCCGGAGACGATTCCCACAGGGCGTTTGCGCATTGAGGTGATTGAAGGGCGCTTGACAGACATCCAAATCAGCGGCAATCGCCGGTTATTCAGCAGTTACATTCGCGACCGGTTGCAGTTGGCTGCGGGAACACCCTTGAACACGAATGCCCTAGAGGACCAATTGCGCTTGCTGCGGGCGTCGCCGTTTATTGCCAACCTGGAGGCTAGTCTGCGACCAGGGGAAAAACCGGGCGAAAGCCTCCTGGTGGTGCGCATTGAAGAAGACCCTCAACCCTTTGTCCTGTCGTTTGGGATTGATAACTACGTGCCGCCGAGCATTGCCCCCCAGCGGGCCTATCTCTCCTTGGGCTATCAGAACTTGAGTGGCCGCGGCGATGAAATTTTTGGCTCCTATGCGGTGGGGTTGAATTTTACGGATTGGCAACGGGCGGCTCTCAATGAATACACCCTGACGTACCGGGTGCCCTTGAACGCCAAGGATGGGACATTGCAGTTCCGGGCGGTGGTGACGAACAACCAGATCACGGAAAGGGCGTTTGCCGGGTTCAACATCACCGGCGAGTCCCAGTTCTACGAGCTGAGTTTCCGGCAGCCCCTGTTTCGCAGCATCCGGCAGGAATTGGCGCTGTCAGGGGCTTTTGCTTGGCAACAGTCTCAAACGTTTGTTTTCGATGTGATTGGCACCACGAGTCGCACCAGCGTCCTGAAATTCGGGGTGGATTACCTACGGCGCGACCGCAAGGGGGTGTGGTCGGCCCTAGGCCAGTTCAACTGGGGATTGCCCATCCTGGGTGCGACGGACATTCCCGATGGTCCAGGTGGTCTGGTGACCCCGGATGGCCGCTTCTTCAGTTTCCAGGCACAAGGTCAACGGGTGCAGAACTTTGGCAATGACCTGCTGCTGATTCTGCGGGCGGATGCACAAATTGCCGCCAAACCCCTGCTCCCGCAGCACCAGTTCGTTATCGGCGGCGCCCAATCGGTGCGGGGTTACCGGCAAAATGCCCGGGCGGGGGACAACGGGTTTCGCATTTCGGTGGAGTCGCGCATTCCAGCGGCCCGGGATGGCGACGGGCGCGTGATTTTCCAGGTGGCTCCCTTTATTGAGTTTGGGCGGGTGTGGAACAAGCGCAACAACCCGGATCCGCCTCTGCAACCCCAGACGCTGGCGGGTTTGGGAACGGGGCTGCTGTGGAGTCCGGTACCAGGGCTGGACATCCGGTTTGATGCAGCCATCCCCCTGGTGTACAACCGCGACCGGGGCCGAGACGCCCAAGACTACGGCCTTTATTTCAACCTGAACTACCGAGCGTTCTAGTCACCACAGCGCCAGCGTTTGCATCAACCAGAAACCCGCCAACCGCTCGGCTTCGGGATGGGATTGCACCGCCAGGAAGTGCACCCCCTGGGCTTGCTGTTGCTGGGTCTGAAATGTGGGGCCGCCGCTGGCTCTGGCAGCAAACAACCACCGCTCGTCCAGGCCGCTTAAGAGCACCACCTGGTCTCCCGTCACCTGCACCTCCGCCAGTTCCAGCCCACTCATCCAGGCCGCTAGCGCCGTCGCCCGCCCCGAATAAATCACAGCGCCGGGAATCACCGTTTCGTCCGGCAAGTGGATGTACTGCAGCGGCAGCAATTCGCCAAAATCCGCCCACGCGTGCGCTTCCCGGCGAATATCCCCCCACAACAAGGTCGCCCAGGCCCACTTCTGGCCGCGCAGCGCTTCCGGCAATGGTTGGGGCGCAGCCGTAATGCCAGCGGGTGGGGGTGGCGTCGCCAGTGGTTGGAAACCGGGCATCTGGCTGTAAACGTGACGCCAGCGTTCCTGCAACCAGTGAGCTAACGCGACAACGCGCCGGCTGGGGAGTACTGTCACCTGCAGCGGTTCACAGGCCCGCTGGAGCATGGGCAACATCGGCGCCCGGAAACTCCGGAGATGGGTAATGCTGTGCTGCTGCACCGGAGATGCCAGCGTTTCCCGCAGCCATTGACTATTCACCTGGTCGGGGGGACAAGTTTGGGCTACTTGGTTTTTCCCTTGGGGGTCGCACAACAACAGTTCCCAGAGTTTTTTACCCTGGTCGTCCACCACCGGGCGGGTGTAAAAATCCACCTCCCACACTACCCGCGCCATGACCCGCTGACGGCTAGTTCTCGGCTGGGGGCATAAATGTACTGGATGTAGTCCCGCACCATGCGGTCGGTATTGAAACGGGGCGCATTAGTACGGATGGACGCCTTCATGCGCTGGATCCACCGCCGGGGTAATCCCGCTTCGTCCCGCTCGTAGTACATGGGGACAATTTCTGTCTCGAGCAGGTGATACAGGGATTCGCTGTCTTGCTTGTCCTGCAATTCCTGATTGCTGGTGTGCAAGTCCTCGCCGATGGCCCAGCCGTTGACCCCCGGCACGTAGCCCTCGCACCACCAGCCATCCAGCACGCTGAAATTGATCCCGCCATTGAAACACACCTTTTGACCGCTGGTGCCCGATGCTTCTAAAGGCCGCCGGGGATTGTTCAGCCACAGGTCCACTCCCTGGATCAAACAGCGGGCCGTGTGCATATCGTAGTCCTCGATGAAGGCCACCCGCTTTTGCAGGTCCGGGTCGCGGCACCACTCCAGCAATCGTTGGATAATCCGCTTGCCCTCTTCATCGGCGGGGTGGGCCTTGCCGGCAAAAATCAACTGCACCGGTCGTTCGGGGTTGGTCAGGATGCGCTTGGCCCGGTCGGGGTCGCGAATGATGAGATAGGCCCGTTTGTAGGCACTAAAGCGGCGGGCAAACCCAATCGTCAACGCTTGGGGGTCCAGCCAGTGGGCAATCGCCTCCAATTGTTCCAGTGGCTCTCCCCGTTGCTGGCGACTGGCAAACAAGCGACTGCGGGTGTAACTAATCAACCGTTGCTTCAGCAGTTGGTGCCGTTGCCAGAGTTCCGCATCGGGAATCTGCTCGACCCGTTCCCAGATTTCTGGCTCCGTCACATGGGCTTCCCATTCGGGATGGACATAGGTGCGGAATAGGTCGCCAAACAAGGGCGCGGTCCAGGTCGGGGCATGCACCCCGTTGGTAATCGCACCGATGGGCACCTGCTCCACCGGCCGGTCGGGATAGAGGATGGACCACATCTGGCGCGACACTTCCCCATGCAACTGGCTCACCCCATTGGCCGCCCGCGTCAAGCGCAACGCCAGCACCGTCATGTTAAACGGCTCCCACGGGTCGCCCAACCGCCGCGCCCCTAACGCCAAAAACTGCTCCCGCGACAGGTGCAACTGGGGCCAGTAGGTGGCAAAAAACGAATCCATCAAATCCGGCGAAAAGGCGTCGTGACCAGCAGGCACCGGCGTATGGGTCGTAAACACGGACTTTTGCCGCACCCGGTCTTCCACCGCATAGAACGATTGTCCTGTGCGTTGCATCTCCAACCGCGCCAGTTCCAGCAAGGCAAATGCCGCATGACCCTCGTTCAGGTGATAGACCGCTGGCTGCAACCCCAGCTTGTCCAGCAGGCGCACCCCGCCAATCCCTAGCAAAATTTCCTGGGCAATGCGCGTCTCCTGATTGCCTCCGTACAGATGGGCCGTCAACCAGCGGTCAATCGGGTCATTCACCGGCACGTCCGAATCCATCAGGTACAAATCCGAGCGCCCGACCCGCACCCGCCAGACCTGGGCCACCACGTGCCGTCCGCGCACCTCCACCATCACCGTCAAGGGGCGTCCATCTGGTTCCCGCACCAATTCCAAGGGCATTTCCTGGAACTGGTTATCCACGTAGTAGTCCTCTTGCCAGCCCTGGCGATTCAAGCGTTGCCGGAAATAACCCTGGCGGTAGAGCAACCCAATCCCCACCATCGGCAAGCCCATATCCGACGCCGATTTCAGGTGGTCTCCCGCCAAAACACCCAGGCCGCCAGCGTAGAGGGGTAGAGATTCATGAATGCCAAACTCCGCACAGAAATAGGCCACCGGTTGCTGCGGCGTAATGTGGGGCGCCAGGGGACAGGTGCGGGGCTGCATATAGGCTTCAAAGCGAGCCGCCACGTTTTGCACCAACTGCACGTAATCGGGGTCTGTGGCCGCTTCGTCTAGCCGCTCCTGGCTCACCTTCTGCAAAAACAGCACCGGATTGTGGTGGCATGCCTCCCACAGTTGCTGGTCAATCGGTGCGAACAACCGTAACTGCTGACCCGACCACGTCCACCAGTAGTTAAACGCCAGCGTGGCCAAAGGCTGTAAAACGTTGGGCAAACGGTCGCGAATGGTCGTGAGCGGGTCCAACAGTTTCATGGCCAACCCATCAGATGAATACGTAGATTCAATATATATCTTGACCGCACCTGATGGGTCGCCCCCGGTTAAGCCCAGCCCGCCCGGTCCGTAATTTTCAGCGCCAATTCGTTGTTGCGGCCAAAGACGCTGGCGTTGATCGGGTCTTGCTTAAAGGTCCCAAAGCTTGCCAGGACGGGATCAATCGGCACCCCCGCTACCGCCGGATACTCATTATTCCCCCGCGCCAGCACGTCTTGGGCCTCCCGCGACGCCAGAAATTCCAAAAACCGCACGGCATTCCGACTATTCGGAGCACTGACAATCACGCCTGCGCCGCTGATATTCACGTGCGTTCCCCAGGAGTTTTGGTTCGGGAAAATAATGCCCATCTTTTGTCCGGCTTCTCGGTCGGCGGGATTGGGGGACTTGAGCAGGCGAATCAGGTAGTAGGTGTTACTGACCGCCAATGCCCCCACGCCAGCCGCCGCCGCCCGGATTTGGTCCGTATCACCTCCCTGGGGTGGTCGTGCCAGGTTTTCGGCAATTCCCCTTGCCCAGCGTTCGGTGCGCGCTTGGCCCAGGTGCCGGATTAAAGCGCCCACTAGCGACTGGTTGTAGATATTCCGGGACGAACGGATTAACACTTGCCCCCGCCAGCGTGGGTCGGCCAATTCCTCATACGTAGAAATGTCCCCCGGTTTCACCCGGTCTTTGTTGAACATAATCAC
Source organism: Gloeomargarita sp. SKYB120 (assembly GCA_025062155.1). NCBI lineage: Bacteria > Bacillati > Cyanobacteriota > Cyanophyceae > Gloeomargaritales > Gloeomargaritaceae > Gloeomargarita > Gloeomargarita sp. SKYB120. Next base: position 7,723 of record JANXAM010000027.1, read on the forward strand.
CCGTGCCCGCCGCGTAAACCCAAACCAGTGGTTCCCCGGTTCCCGCAACGACGCCGGAATCGAACGGGTCAAGATGGGAGAATCCACTGGACGGAACAAGCCCGCCTGCTGCGCTCGCCACAGACGCCCCGCATCTACGGTAAACAGCACATCCGCCGGCGAATTGCGTCCCTCGCTGCGAATCCGCTCGATGAGCTCATCATCTTTGCCCTCCAACACATTCACCCGAATTCCCGTCGCCTGGGTGAACCGCCGGAACAACTCCTTATCGCTGTCGTAGTGCCGAGAAGAATAGACATTGACCACCCCTCGCTGGGCCAACGCCGGTTGGTAGGCGGTAAAGCGCCCGATTGTAGTCACCGTCACCAGAGACGCCCCACCAAGTAACACATCACGCCGCGAGATTCCCATAGTTGCTAAAAATTCCCAACAAACATCCTTTGCCGTGCTATTTTAGGATTACTGCGACTAAATGGCAACATTTTCCACGATCTTGTAACGTCGGGTAGCAGGCTAAGCCGGTAAGAGCGGAAATTCTGCTGCTGGCGCGGTTTACTGTTGGCAATAAATTTCACATCCTTACTGATGAGCGCTTGCAGATGGGGAGCGAAGGGACAGCGGGTGCGTTAAGATCATCGGCAATCGGTTTGGGGAGAGACAGCAGTGACAGTGCGGGTGCGGATTGCTCCGAGTCCGACGGGGAATTTGCATATTGGTACAGCGCGGACGGCGTTGTTCAACTGGCTCTTTGCCCGGCATCACGGGGGTGAATTTATCCTGCGGATGGAGGACACGGACCGAGAGCGCTCGCGACCAGAATTTGCAGAAAACATCATCAGCGGGTTGAAATGGCTGGGGTTGGACTGGGACATCGGCCCCATCTGGCAAACGCAGCGGTTGCACCGGTATCAGGAGGTGATTGCCCAGCTTCTGGCCCAGGGCTTTGCCTACCGGAGCTATGAAACGGAAGAAGAGCTAGCGGCGATGCGGGCGGCCCAGGAAGCCCAGAAACTTGCCCCCCGCTACAACAACCAGCACCGGCATCTGACGCCGGAGCAGGAAGCCGCCTTTCAAGCCCAGGGACGCAAGCCCGTGATCCGGTTCAAGATTGACGACGAGCGGGAGATTGTCTGGCACGACCTGATACGCGGAGAAATGCGCTGGCGCGGGAGTGACCTGGGGGGCGACATGGTAATTGCGCGGGCGGACGGCCAACCCCTGTACAACTTTGCGGTGGTGGTGGATGACGTGGATATGCAGATTACCCATGTAATTCGGGGAGAAGACCACCTAGCCAACACTGCCAAGCAGATTTTGATTTACGAAGCGCTTGGGGCACCCATACCCGCCTTTGCCCACACGCCGTTGATTCTCAACCCCGAGGGGCGCAAGTTATCCAAGCGGGACGGGGTGACATCTATTTCTGAATTTCGGCAGATGGGGTACGTCGCGCCGGCGCTGGTGAATTACATGGCCCTGTTGGGCTGGTCGCCGCCGGAGGGCAAAGAGCTTTTGACGCTCCAGGAAATGGTGCCCCTGTTTTCCCTGGAACGGGTGAACAAAGCAGGCAGCAAATTTGACTGGGACAAGTTGAACTGGATCAACAGCCACTACCTGCACCAGATGTCACCGGCCCAACTGGTCGCCGAACTGGTGCCGTTTTGGCAAGAGGCGGGATATGCGGTGGAGCCGGAACGAGACCAACCTTGGTTAGAGCAGGTGGCGGCGTTGATTGGTCCCAGCTTGGCCACGTTGAAAGATGGGGTTGCCCTTGCCCGTTTCTACATGACCGAGCAGGTGAGTTACGACGACGAAGCGAAAGCGCAATTGCAGCAACCCCAGAGCCAGGAGATTTTGCGACAATTTCTCGCAACGAGTGACCCCCAGCAACTAGAGGAGGCCCAGGCGCTGGTGCAAAACGTCATGCAGACCTGTGGGGTGAAAAAAGTCCAGGTGATGAAAACGCTACGGGCGGCGCTCATGGGAACCTTGCATGGGCCAGATTTGCTTCAGTCTTGGTTGATCCTGGCGCAGCGAGGTTTTGCGCAATCACGATTACGGGCGGCCTTGTCGTTGACTCCCGCCTAGCTCCGCGATGAAATTTTCCATCATCACGCCCTGTTACAATGCAGCAGCTTCCTTGCCAGAAACAATTGAGTCCGTCCTGCAACAAACAGCAGTGCGCTCTGGCCAAGTGGAATTGGAATACTGGATTTGTGATGGGGGTTCGACGGATGGGACGTTGGAATTGCTAAAGAATTACAACCATCCAGCATTGCGAATTCATTCCGCGCCCGACCAGGGGATGTATGATGCGTTGGCCCAAGGTCTATCCCAAGCCACCGGTGATGTGATAGCTTACATCAATGCTGGCGATTTTTATTACCCCCAGGCGTTTGCCGTTGTCGCCCAGATGATTGCCACCGGACAGGTGGATTGGCTCACCGGTTATCGCGTGATCTATAACCAGTTTTCCCAAGTAATTCAAGTGGATTTGCCCTATCCCTATCGCCGGGAATTGTTTGCCTACGGTTTGTACAACCAAGCCTGGTGTCGGGTGCAACAGGAATCCACGTTTTGGACGCGGAAAGTGAACCGGCAAATTGATGTTGAACGGCTGAAAACGTGGCGGTATGCTGGGGATTATTTTCTGTGGATGCAGTTAGCTCGGGTGACGGATTTGCAGGTGGTGCAGAGTTATTTAGGCGGTTTCAAGCGCCATCCAGGCCAGTTGTCCCAACGGCGGGATTTGTACAACCAGGAGGTGGCTCGCATGACCCAACCGGCACCTTTGTGGGCCAAACTCATCCATGCGTGGGACTATGGCTGCTGGCGTTGGCGCAAAAACTATCCGGGGGTTTGGCGGTTTGACCCTAAGATAGATCAATGGCGTCGGTTTTAGGTATCCATGAGTCGGGGAACGCTGTTTGATAAAGTCTGGGCCGAGCACGAAGTGGCCACCCTGCCGTCTGGACAAACGCAACTATTTATCGCTTTGCATTTGATCCACGAAGTGACCAGCCCCCAGGCGTTTGCCATGCTGCGGGAGCGGGGGTTGTCGGTCATGTTTCCGGAGCGGACGGTGGCGACAGTGGACCACATCGTGCCAACGGACCAACGCCAGCGCCCTTTCCTGGACCCCCTGGCAGAAGAAATGATTGAAACGCTGGAGAGAAACTGCAAAGACTTTGGCATTAAGTTATACAACATTGGGTCGGGGAATCAGGGAATTGTGCATGTGATTGCGCCCGAGTTGGGACTAACCCGACCGGGAATGACGATTGCCTGTGGGGATAGTCACACGTCCACTCACGGGGCGTTTGGGACGATTGCGTTCGGGATTGGCACCTCGCAGGTGCGGGATGTCTTGGCGACGCAAACCCTGGCGGTGAATAAACTCAAGGTGCGCAAGATTCAGGTGGATGGGCCACTGGCGCGAGGGGTCTATGCCAAGGACGTGATTTTGCACATCATTCGCACGCTGGGGGTGAAAGCCGGGGTGGGCTATGCCTACGAATACAGCGGCAGCACCATCCACGCTATGAACATGGAGGAGCGGATGACGATTTGCAATATGTCCATTGAAGGTGGGGCCCGCTGTGGGTATGTGAACCCTGACCAGGTGACGTATGACTATTTGCGGGAACGGCCCCTGCGACCGGCGGATTGGGAAGCTGCCGTTTCCTATTGGCAACAGTTCGCCAGCGACCCCGATGCGGAATACGACGATGTGGTGCAGTTTCAGGCGGAAAACATTGCGCCAACGGTGACCTGGGGCATTACGCCGGGCCAAGGAATTGGGGTGGACGAGCGCATTCCCAAACTCGAGGACTTGCCGCCGTCGGAACGGGAGTTGGCCCAGGAAGCCTACGCATACATGGGAGTGACGCCGGGACAACCGATTGCCGGGATGCCAGTAGATGTGTGTTTCATCGGCAGTTGCACCAACGGGCGGATTACGGATTTGCGGGAAGCGGCTAAGGTGGCCCAGGGGCGACGGGTGCATCCAGGCGTCAAAGCGTTTGTGGTGCCAGGCTCCGAAGCGGTCAAACGCCAGGCGGAAGCGGAAGGACTCCATGAGATTTTCCTGGCAGCAGGGTTTGAGTGGCGCTCGCCAGGGTGTTCGATGTGCTTGGCGATGAACCCCGATAAGTTGCAGGGGCGGCAAATCAGCGCGTCGTCGTCCAACCGCAATTTCAAGGGACGGCAAGGGTCAGCGACAGGACGCACGTTACTCATGAGTCCGGCGATGGTGGCGGCGGCAGCGGTGACAGGCCGGGTGACAGATGTGCGGGAGTTGCTATGAATTTCCTGTACGAGACGGACTTTTATGCGTGGACCCAGGCGCAAGCGCAAGCCCTAGCTGAGCGGGATGTCACTAAGCTAGACTGGCCCCATTTGCAGGAGGAAATCGCCGCATTGGGCCGGCAGGAGTATCGAGAACTAGTTAGCCGACTCACCGTTCTCATCGGTCACCTGCTGAAATGGCAATACCAACCAGAGTGCCGTTCCCGCGGTTGGTTTTTGACGATTCGGGAGCAACGCCGGGCCATTCGACGTCATTTACGACGCAATCCCAGTCTCCAAGCTCTGGCAGATGAAGCCATGACGGATGCCTTTGAAGCAGGGGTGGACCTAGCGTTGCGAGAAACAGATTTGCCTCTGCGTACCTTTCCCGAACAATGCCCTTACGCCTTCCTGCAAGTGCTGGCGGATGACTTTCTCTGCGATACGCGCGCCGATTGGCCCTAGCACCTAGCTCACTCGGAAGGCCCATTGTTAGAAAAATCAAGGGCAGGGCTGCGCTCTGCAGGCATAGATAGTTCAGCTACAGTTACATGCCGGCGTCTCGAACTAGGCGGGATTGAAAGGGTCCTGCGAGCGGCTCTGGGGACGGGTTTTGTGTTAAATTAACTGGAAACAGGGTCGCTCGATGAGACTCACAAGTAAGCAGAGCAAAGCACTGGCGAATCTAAGTAAAGCGGGCGTTGTTAACGCTTTTTTTCGCATTTCTGCCACTGCTGATGGTCGTTACGCAACGGTGGAGCGTGACTTCTCTGCTAGCGGCCCCGTCTTTGTGAGCAATGACGACTTGATACTTCTCGAGGGTCGATTGCGGAGTGCAGTCGGCGAACGGGCACGGGAAAACCATGCTCCCAAAGCAGTTGGAATGTTTATGCTGAGAGTGCCCGAAAAGAAGCTCGAAGCAATTATCTTAGTTGCCCGACCAAAAGTAGCACAAGAAATCTCAGAACCCTTAGAAGCAGATTGGACAGCACTAATAGATGCAGGTGTGCAGCGATTAACTATAAAGTTCCTCTATCCGTTGACCGAGATCGAAGAAATCGAAGCAACGGAGGGACCTCCCCCTATAGCCATTCAAGTCGAACCGAGCGACCGCCAGTGTGACCTAGAGGCCACAGAGCCGCTACTTTCCCAGGCGATGGAATGGGGTCGTAAGCAGCTTGAAAAATTGGCCAGCGAACCAACTAACCTGAAACTACTCCTATCGAGCAAAGGTTCCCTGGAGCTATGGCTTGATGTGGCTCTCAAACAGGTTGGCATTCGCTTGCTTTCTGAAGACCTTGAGCTGGTAGTGGACAGCAATTTCACCCTTGAGACCAGTCGTTAGTCTGTCAGGGCCTGAACCAGCCTGGGGTCCCTAGGTTGCTTGAGCTAGCTCTCGTTTTTGGGTGGGTTCATAAGTATCCAGTTGAATTAACTCAATTTTGTACCCTGTCGGGTCCTCTACAAAGGCAATCACCGTGGAGCCGTGTTTCATTGGGCCAGGCTCGCGCACCACTTTCCCGCCCTTGGCCTTGATGTGTTCACAGGTGGCGTAAATGTCCTCAACCCCTAGGGCAATATGGCCAAAGCCATTGCCCAAGTCGTAGTTGCTTTGCCCCCAGTTGTAGGTCAGTTCAATCACAGCTTCCTGGGCTTCATCCCCGTAACCCAAATACGCCAGCGTAAATTGACCGTCGGGATAATCCTGCCGCCGCAACAGTTTCATCCCTAAAACTTCGGTATAAAACTTGATGGACGCTTCCAGGTCGCTAACGCGGAGCATGGTGTGCAGGATGCGCATGGACGTTCTCCCCCTAAACCGGACTCACCCCTATTATGGTGATTAGAAAGAGATAGTGGTTAATAGTTGCGCGTCCCCCAGCGGCGGCGTGACACCGGCAGAAAAGACAATGCACCGGTCTTGAGCAGTCAGGGGCACCTGCACCGGCGGTTGCGTCGTAAATTCCACCACAGCCAGCACTCGCAAAATCGCATCCAAATGGCCTAGCCCGCGTCCCCAACTGGTCCGGGCATCCGTTGTCACCAGGGCCACTGGATATCCCTTCTCCAGTAAATCCCGTGCCAAACCCGCACAGGTGGCAACCCCTTGTTCCCCGCGCTGGGGTTCCATGCCGGCTGGAGCGACGTTATAGAAGTACAACGTCAAAGCGTCTGTCTCCTGGCGCTCCAAATCTCGGACAAGCCACCTATCCCGCCGCGCCGAGACTTTCCAGTGAATCCGCCGCACATCGTCTCCCACCCGAAAATCCCGCAACGCTAAGAACTCACCTTCCCCACCCGCCCGCGCCTGGGGACGTTCTCCTTGACCCACCAGCGCCAAAGAACGCAACGGCGGCGGTTGCCCTAGGGACGGATAGACCAGTACCGTAACAGGCGCCTGAATCACTCGCACCTTGCAGAACAAATCGAAGGGAAAGCGGGTGCTCAACTCATAGCCTGCAATCGTCCACCACCCACGCCGGGGAAAGGTTAAACGGTACGTCCCTTCCACTGTCTGGCCCGGGTCAATCCGCAGAAAATAATTGGCTGGGGCTGTCACTCCTTCACCGAGCCGGTCGGTAATGCTGATGGAAAAGGTGGGAATCCGGCGCTTGCGATTGTGGACCCTGAGAATCACTAGCGTTGGCACGCCCGCAAATATCTGGCTGGGAAAGACCCGTTCCACCGCCAGCCCCTTCATCACTTCTTCGGATAGGACGCCGCTGGCGATGATCAAACTCAGCAGCATTCCCAGCAACAGGTAGAGCAAGTTGTTGCCCGTGTTAAATGCCCCAATGCTCACCAGGACCGTAATTGTGGTGAAAATACCACCAACCCGGGTGAAGGTAAAGCGCCGGGGCAGCCGCTGAAACCAATCTCGGGAAAACACCTATTTCTTTTTAGTAGGTTTAGGGGTTTTAGCGGTAGGCTTGGTGTCCTTGGTCGCTTTGGTCTCCGGTTTCTTCTCGGGCTGGGCTTTGGTTGCCGGAGCTGGCGGTTTGGTGTACTTGCGCATGAACCGCTCTACCCGCCCTTCGGTGTCCACAATTTTTTGGGTGCCGGTGTAAAAGGGGTGATTGCCCGACCAAATTTCCACGTGCAACTGGGGTTTGGTCGAACCCACCGTCATCACCACCTTCCCCTCGCAGTAAACGGGCGCTTCAGGATACCACTCAGGATGGATACCAGGCTTGGGCATGGGAACCGCCTCCTTCAACGGCAATATCTTAACGCTTGGAGTACTGGGGCGCCTTGCGGGCTTTCTTCAACCCATACTTACGGCGTTCTTTCGCGCGGGGGTCACGGGTGAGATAGCCTTCGGCTTTGAGGGGTTGCCGATTATCCGGGTCCAACTGGCACAATGCCCGCGCCACCCCCAACCGAATCGCTTCCGCCTGGCCGGTTAACCCGCCGCCGTGGGCATTCACTAGCACGTCGTACTCGTTCTCCAGACCCAGCGTTTCCAACGGCGCCTTGATCGCGGCCAAGCACGTCGGCATCCCCTTGAGATATTCTTGCGCATCCCGGTCGTTAATCACCACCCTACCCGTGCCCGGACACAGCCGCACCCGTGCTACCGCCGTTTTCCGCCGTCCTGTACCCCAATAGGTCACCCGTTGCGCCGTCGCCATGGCTTACGCTTCCTCCAGTCGAATTTCCTGCGGTTGCTGGGCGTGATGGGGATGGTCTGGCCCCGCATATACCCGCAATTTGGTAAATAACGCCCGTCCCAACCGGTTCTTCGGCAACATCCCCTTGACCGCCTCCTCAATAATCCGCTCCGGCAAGCGGGCGTTTAACTGGGCAAAGGTTTCGACTTTCATCCCTCCCGGTCGTCCCGAGTGCCGCCGGTACAGTTTCTGGGTGCGTTTTTTACCCGTTACTTCCACGTCCTTGGCGTTGACCACAATCACATAATCCCCTGTGTCCAAGTAGGGCGTGTAGATAGGTTTGTCTTTACCTCGCAAAATCCGCGCCACCTTGCTCGCCAGCCGTCCGAGCCGTTGTCCTTTGGCATCAATCACGTACCACTTAGGCTGGAGCGCTGCCGCCGAAGGAACGTAGGTGGTGTTCATGAACGGTTCCAAAAACGTCATAATCTTTAACTATACATCATGGGGCGACCTCCAGACAAGGGCCATAAAAAAACACCCCGCAGGGTGATGGCGCGAGTGTTAGGAGCGCAGAACGTTGGCAACTATTGCACGTCGTAGGGGTTTTGCCCAGTGAACTTGAGTCGGGCCGGTTCGGGGTTTTGGCCGATGCGCCGGTCGAGTTTGCCCACATAGGGACGGCCCGGATTGACCTTTTCGGGATAGACCCCGTCGGCGGGATGGAGATATTGAATTTCCCCGTTGGGGTAAATCCGGTAGATTTTGTAGTCAATTTTGAATTTGCTGCGCAGTTGGGCGCCCAGGGCCAGGCATTGTTCCTTGCGGGCCAGATACAGCAGGTTCGGCCCTTCGCGCATGATGGCGGCGCCGCCAGTGGGCATTTCAAACACTTGCTCTTTGGGGCTGCTCCAGGTGATGGCGTACTTTTCCTCCACTTCGGCTTTGCGGAGCAACCCGCCCGTACTGCCGCCAAAAATCGGGGCCGGCGTATTCAAATCCAGGGTCATAGGCACTTCCACCATGAAGAACTCGATGGCATCGTACCACTCCCACAGCGACGACAGGCGAGCTTGTGAAAAAGCTTTACACTCGCTGGCAGGTCAACCGCTCGGCCACCACGTCCACCCGCACCGTGTCGCCTTCCTGGAAGGTGCCCTTGAGTAATTCGCGGGCCAACAGGGTTTCCAGATGGCGTTGGATCGCGCGTTTCAAGGGTCGTGCGCCATAGACTGGGTCGTAGCCCACCTCCGCCAAGAAATCCACCGCCGCATCGGTCAACTCCAGCTTGACCTTTTGTTCGGCTAAGCGCTGGCGCAGGCGTTCCAGTTGCAGGTGCACAATCTGGCGCAGTTGCTCGCGGGTCAAGCTCTTGAAGATGATGATTTCGTCAATGCGGTTGAGAAATTCGGGGCGGAAGTGGCTGCGCATGACCTCGAGCACCCGCTGGCGCAATTCCTCGTCCTTATCGGGTTGGCCCGCCAAATCCAGGATGTATTGCGACCCCAGGTTGCTGGTCATGATGATGATGGTATTTTTGAAGTCCACCGTGTGGCCCTGGGAATCCGTCAAGCGCCCGTCATCCAGAATTTGCAGCATGATGTTGAACACGTCCTCGTGGGCCTTTTCAATTTCGTCAAACAGCACCACCGCATAGGGCCGGCGACGGATGGCTTCCGTGAGTTGCCCCCCTTCTTCGTAACCGACGTATCCCGGCGGCGCCCCAATGAGCCGAGCCACGGTGTGCCGTTCCATGTACTCGGACATGTCAATGCGCACCAGGGCCTTTTCCGTGTCAAACAGGTATTCCGCCAGGGCTTTGGCCAGTTCCGTTTTCCCCACCCCCGTCGGACCCAGAAAGATGAAACTGGCAATGGGGCGGTTGGGGTCGGATAAACCAGCGCGGGAGCGTTGAATAGCCTCGGCAACGGCTTTCACCGCTTCGTCTTGGCCGATCACCCGCCGGTGCAGTTCTTCCTCCAGGTGCAACAGCCGTTCCTTTTCCGACGCCATCAACTTGGTCACCGGAATTCCCGTCCACTTGGCGATGATTTCGGCAATGTCGGCTTCGGTCACTTCTTCCCGCAACAATGTCGTTCCCGACCGTTGCAATTCCTTCAATTTGGCTTCGGTGGCCTGGAGTTGTTTTTCCAGTTCCGCCCGCTTGCCGTATTTGAGTGTGGCCGCCCGGTTCAGGTCGTACTCCCGCTCCGCCTGTTGAATTTCCACATCCACCTGGGCAATCGCTTCTTTAATCGCCTTGCGTTGCTCCAGGATTTCTTTTTCTGCTTGCCACTGGGCGTTGAGTTGCTGCTGTTTTTCTTTAAGTTCCGCCAGTTCCCGCTCTAGTTTGCTCAGGCGTTCTTTGGAAGCAGCGTCCTCTTCTTTTTGCAGCGACAACCGCTCCATTTCCAGTTGCAGAATCTTGCGGTCAATTTCATCCAGTTCTTCCGGCTTGGATGTGGTTTCCATCTTGAGTTTGGCCGCCGCTTCGTCCACCAGGTCAATGGCTTTATCGGGTAAGAAGCGGTCGCTGATGTAACGGTTGGACAACACCGCCGCCGCAATCAACGCCGAGTCGGAAATTTTCACGTTGTGGTGGGTTTCGTAACGGTCTTTTAACCCCCGCAGGATGGAAATCGTATCTTCCACGCTCGGCTCGGCCACAAACACTTGCTGGAAGCGACGTTCCAAAGCAGCATCTTTCTCGATGTACTTGCGGTACTCATCCAGGGTGGTCGCGCCGATACACCGCAGTTCTCCCCGCGCCAGCATCGGTTTGAGCAGGTTGCCGGCGTCCATCGCCCCTTCGGTTGCTCCGGCTCCCACGACCGTATGAATCTCATCAATAAACAGAATGATTTGCCCGTCGGAACTGGTGACTTCCTTCAGCACTGCTTTCAGGCGGTCTTCAAATTCACCCCGGTATTTGGCCCCCGCAATCAGCGCCCCCATGTCCAAACTAATCAAGCGCCGGTTTTGCAGGGATTCGGGCACATCACCCCGTACGATCCGTTGAGCCAGTCCTTCCACAATCGCCGTTTTCCCTACCCCTGGCTCCCCAATCAAAACGGGGTTATTTTTGGTGCGCCGCGACAGGATTTGGATCATCCGGCGGATTTCCTCATCCCGGCCAATCACGGGGTCGAGTTTTCCTTCAGCAGCCTGGCGGGTCATATCCCGACCATATTTTTCGAGTGCTTCGTAGGTGGCTTCTGGATTGCGACTTTTCACGGTCTGACTCCCCCGAATTTTCTGGATGACTTCTTTCAATTTCTGGTCGCCGCTAATACCGAATTCCCGCAGTAAATTTTTACCGATACGCTCGTCTTGGGTGTAGGCCAATAGCAGGTGCTCAACGGCAATGAAATCATCTTTGAATTGTTGACGGTATTGTTCAGCGCGGTCGAGTAATTTATCCAAACTATTGCCGATATAGAGTTGGCCATCTCCACCCGTCACTTTGGGGTTGCGCCGCACAAAGGCTTCCACTTTTTCCCGTACTTGCTGGGGATTGATATTCAACCGCTGAAAGATACTGTTGGCCAACCCTTCCGCGTTCAACAAAGCCAGCAGCAAATGCTCAGATTCCAGTTGCTGGTTCTGATTCTGCTTGGCGATTTCTACCGATTGGACAATGGCGTTCCAAGCGCTTTCGGTAAATTTATTGGGGTCATTCGGTTGCATAGGGCTTTACCAGGATAGGAATTGCTTTTTCCGGTCTTTTTTCAGTATAAAACTGGGTTTTGCTGCTGCTGGTACGGTCGTCCGTATTTTTTTAGGTTGATCTCCCAACGCCCTAGGTCAACAACAGGGAAAACAACCCACACAGGGCAATGCCATCGAACACACCCGCCCCGCCAATGCTCAAAATGCCCGGCGTCATCCGTTCAATCTGGGGCAAGTGCAGCAAATCCGCGCCGATCAAGGTCCCTAGCACACCCCCCGCAAAGGCTACCGGTGGCGCATTCACCCCGCCTGTCATCAAAATCGCCGTCATGGCTGCTGTTAGGGGAGCTACCAGCGCATTCATCTGAATCCCAATGCCGGGTACCACCTGGGCTGAGTAATAGCTCACCCCCGCCACAATCGCCGTCACCGTGAGAATTTGCAAGGGATTCGCTCGACCAAACTGGTACAGGGCTAGCAGCGTGGGAATCAGGCCACCCCCGACATTCAGGGCAACGATGGTCTTGCGTTCAATCTTGCGCAAGGGAATCCCCCAAAAAAACCGTGCGCTCCACAGCTCCGCCCAATCCGGCACATAAGTCACTTGCGACACGCGCTCATACAGGGGGATGTTGATGGTGCTCCCCAGTACCACCAGCGTAAACAGCAACAGCGCCGCTTGGGGTGAAAACCCTAGTTTCGCAACGGCCACTTGTACCGCATCCAGCGTAATCACCAGCCACAGAAATGGGAAGGTGAGCAGGAAGAGAAGAAAGAGTAGGAATGTGACTGGCAAGTAAATCATAGAGCCACAAATAAATTACTCGGATTTGCGCTTGGAAAAAATCCCCCGCTCATCCCGGTCAAATAGATGTTTAATCCGTTCCCAGGCTTTTATCAAAGCATTTTGGGGTTCGGGATGTTCATCCAAGGCCTGGTTATAGGCTTCCACAAAGGTTTGCTGCGCTTCTTCGGATAAATCTCCCTTGATCTCCGGCGCAATTTGGTCTTTACTGGCCAATTTCCCTTCGCCTTCCTTGGGAATTTGCATATCTGTAATGGCCACTTCTTCCCCACCCGCACTTTGCAAGAGTAAAAAAATTTCTCCGGATTTTTCCGCCGGTACTTCCACAACGAGAAGAAACTCGCCTGCTTGCACCCGCGTTTGGTAGATAGCCGCCTTATCTTGGGGCATTCCCAGGGAGATTAACGCTGAACCCAAACCCGCTCCCAACGCGCCGTAGATAGCTCCCGTCGTGGCTCCTAGCAACGCCGCCGCCAAGGGTCCCGCTGCCACCACTGTGCCGATGAACGGAATGAACAACACGCCTACCCCGGTCAGCAAGCTGAGTACCGAACCGAACAGAGACCCGTAGAGCGCTCCCGTTGCCAGCCCATCTAGGATCACATCCTTGCGGGTGAGAAAGCCAGTAATGCGGGCTTCAGTCTGGAAATTACGCCCAATAATGGAGATGCGTTCTCTAGGCACACCCCGGTTGAGCAAGCGTTGGACAGCTTCCTGGAGCGCTTCTTGACGCTTAAACGTGGCGGAGACGCACTTTTCGGGGGGAAGGGCAAAGGCAGAAGTCATGGCTGCTTTTCTAGTGACAGACCCCAGCTAATACTAGCATATCCCCCCCTTCGTTAAAGCTAGCGCGTTACATCCTCCTTATTCGATGATGATGATGAGCCCTCTGCAGGTTTTTCCGTCCCACTTACCCAAACAGATGATAGTGCGCTGTGCGCCCGCCTGATCCTGCGGAGAAACCACCAGCCGCTTGCCCTGCAATGCTTTGGGGTCCACTTCAAACACACCCGGTGCGACCCTTTTGCCCACAGTTCCCAAATTCACTGCTGGCGAACGTTCTGATACCGGTTCGGCGGGCAACTGGATAGGTTCTGGTGCAGGCCGCTGCTTGGTTGGCTGTTGTGCCATGCTACCCATTGGAGCCAATAATGTCGAAGCCAAGACCACAGAAAGGACTGTTTTGTTCATCTTTTTGACCCTCCAACGATGACCCCAAAGTTACAAGTAGCTACAACTCGACCTTTTTGTTTAGAGAGTCGTAACTATTTTGCATTCATTCAGACAGGTACAGTACCACAGTTGTTCCCCAGAACACCGGTCATCTGGGTGAAACGGTAGCGCCGATTGATACTGTAGGACCATTGAATTGGCGTCGGGATTCCCACAAGCTTAACGTTGTACTAGCAACAGGCAAGGGAGAATGCTCATTGCACTTGGATTACCATCATAACTAGCTCTACCGATTGGATAAACCAGCTTGTAGCGTCTCTAGTACAGTTTGTAATTGCCCATTTAATAGGGCGGGGACATTAAGCCATAAACCAGGAAAAACTCGGCTTTTGATAATTCCTTGCGCGTCGGGCATTTCTCTGAAATAGACCTGATTTTCTAAACAAAACCAGTAGAAGATTTGTTCGGACGCGACCCACACGAGATATTCCTTGACGCCACACCGACGATAGACATCTTTTTTGTCATGCAAATCGTAGGCCGCACTGCTGGAAGCAATTTCAGCAATCAATTCCGGCGCACCCTCTATGTAGTTGTCTGGACTAATACGGGATTGACCACCCTGGGCCTCATCCCAGCGAAGCAATAAATCAGGCTGTACTTCGTTCTTGGCATCTAAACGCACCGTCACATTATCTGCCGCAAAAACACCCGGCGTCGCACTCTGGTAAACGCCTAGCCAAGTCGCAAGCTGGACGTGGGGTAAGCCATGGAATTCATACCGCACAGGGGATGCCACGTAAACAACTCCTTCGACAAGTTCAGCTTTTTTGATATGGGTGCATTGTGCATAGCGGTACTCAAACTCTTCACGACTCAAGTGGTCGCCACTTTCTAAGGAAACAAAGTGTTTCATGGCTAGGGAACGCATTTGACCTAGTCTTCATCCTACCAAAAGATAAGATTTAGACTGGGTAAATCCCATCTGCCGTCTCTTGGGTCGCAGGGCGCAGCCCCGTTATCTTCCCTAGAGAAGAACCCGGAATAACATCAGAACGAAAACGTCGTCCTAATCGCCCCCACTAACACAGTGGGATTATCCCGATTGCCTTCAGGGTTGAAGATGGCGAAAATGCCCGGTGTGATTGATAGATATTCCGAATACTTAAAACGATAGGATGCTTCGACCAGGATGGGCACATCATCGCTACGACGGGCCACAAAACCATTGCTCACCAACCCCCGGCTGCTATTGAGATAGGGCGGCGCGCCCACCACCAATTGCGCTTGCGAACCCCGCGTCCCCACATCGGGAAAGGCAAACACCAGCGCGTAATTTAGGGCCGTGCCGCTGGCATTGATGCGCCGTTCTTCATCCCGAAACCAGGTCGCCCCAAACCATCCCCCAATGATAAAGTTCTGCAACGGTTGCCATTTGAACTGAAAGCCTGCATTGTCCGCCGAAACGCGATGACCCGCCGCCAGCGCATCCACCGATTGATTGCCGACCAGACCACCTAGGTTCAAGGGCACTGCATTTGGGTCGCTGTAACCCCGGATATACACTGCGCTCAACCCTAAATTCTCTAGGGGATAACCGGTCAACTGGGCATAGGCCACATAGGACGACCCAAATAACCCTTGACTCGGTGAGTAGGCCCCCGCTCCACTGTCACCGCTTGCCAAATACCCTAGGGTAAAGTTCAGCTTGTCGTTCAAGAAATTCACGCTAAAAGCTGCGCCGACACCCGCCCCGCCATTTTGGTTGTAAATTGGGTTGCGCAGACCAAAGGCGGAAATGGCCCCTTGACCGTCGTCATCCAACGGACTCAAGGTATCCACCTGGTCGTAAATGGCACCCCCTAACGCTGCAATCGTGATGCGTCCCTTGTCTCCTAACACCGGAAATTCATAGGTCAACGTATCTAAGCCCACCTGACCACCGGAACCGCCGTTGAGAAAGCCATAACTCACACTGGCGCTATTGGTTCCCGTTGCAGCCAAGGCGCTCGTCCCAGGGATTGCCCCCAGCGGCACATCATCAATTTGGAGATTGGTGGTGAGTAAATCCTTGCCGGTGAAGCTGGTGTTGAACGTTAAATTTACCCGGTAGCCAAATGTGACTGCATCCTGTAAATTCTGAGTGCTTCGGGGTTGACCCTTGGGTACCGCTTGCCGGTTAGCGCCAAAGGCCCCTTGCACTCCAAAAATCACTTGCCCGGTTAGCTTGGTGGTGGTGGAGAATTGCTGGGCTTCTAAAGTTGCTGTACGGGCTTCTAATGTATCCACGCGTCCCCGTAAGAGCGCCAGTTCCGCCGCAAATTCTTCCTGCAAGCGCTGGAGCAATTTCATGTCTTCTTTCGTGACCAAATTCTCAGTGGAAGCGGCGATTAACTCATTCATTCGGTCCAGGCAAGCATTCAACCCGGCGGCGAATTCATAGCGCGTCAACGCCCGACGACCTTGATACGTGGGGGGCTTGGTCGGCAAACCCACAATACAGCCGTAACGTTCCACCAGTGATTGCAACGCCTGAAACGCCCAGTCCGTTGGTTTCACATCCACAAACTCCGAAACCGATGTCACCTGGCCCAGTTCGTCTTCGACCCGTAAATTCCGCACATACTCTCGAACCTGGCGGATAGATTCCCGACTGTCGGTTACGTTGACTTGAGCGTGTACCCCAGCAGCCCAGACAATGCCCGTTACGATGGAACCGCTGACGAACCCACGCCACGTTAGCTTCATCATCACTCCTACCCACCATTCGTTTCATACACCGATGGTTTCAATCTTATCGCCATTAAGAATTGTTATCAAGACCTAACCTGACCAGGGCCGTAGAATGGTTGCAGGTGCAGTCCAGGTTAAAGGATGTCGCCAGTGGGTGAGCAACCGCACTCCCTTTATGAACAGGACTATCAGGGGTAGATTGGAAAAACAGTCCAGCTTTTGCGAGCCAGAGATTTCAACCAAATTGACCTGGAAAACCTAATTGAGGAGATAGAAAGCCTGGGGCGCAGTGAGAAGCGGGCTGTTTTGAGCCAACTGATCCGTTTGTGTGAGTAGCTGCTCAAGCTCAAATACTGGGAAAGTAAACGGGAGAACTGTTCTCGACAATGGCGGCAAGAAATGGCTGATTTTCGGCTGGAAATCGAACTCATCCTACAGGATAGCCCCAGTCTAAAGAATTATCTCCAGGAACAGTTTATAGGGGCCTATCAAAAAGCACGCAGGCAATTTCTAGCTACGAGTGGTTTACCGGATCAAGCCGTTCCCAAAGCGCCAAACTATACCCCAGAACAAGCACTCGATGAATGGTGGTTATGAAGCTACACCATGATAGCTGCATCCGTACTCAACACCTGGCGTAAAGCACTCAACAACTGGGGTACTAAACGGTAATAAATGCCAGTCCCCCGCCGCTCCCGCGTTAGCAATCCCGCGTCATACATGACTTTCAAATGATGACTGACAGTAGGTTGCGATAAGCCCAGGGTCTCCACCAGCGCACAAGCTTTGATTTCTTGACGGGGCTGCGCTGCAATCAAATTCAGCAAGTACAACCGCGTGGGGTCGCCCAGCACTCGAAAGACACCAGCGAGGGCTTCCGCCTGTTCAAACGTCAGCCGACCCGTCAACAAGGGCGGGCAACAACGCCAAACCTGCGGATCAACCGTTCTGACCTTCATACCCACTCCACCCTAAGCCCATCATCACCCACTGTATAGATACTTGTCAATATAGATGCAGGTTGATATAGTGAGTTTGGATTTCGTTGAGATAGAGGCCATGGGAAAGGCTGCGCCGTTGGGGGTTTTTGAACGGTATTTGTCGGTGTGGGTAGCGCTGTGCATTGTCGCAGGGGTGAAGTTGGGGTTAGCGTTTCCCCAGGTGTTTGGCTTCATCTCGCGCCTGCAATATGCCAACGTGAATTTTGTGGTGGCGGTGCTGATTTGGGTCATGATTTACCCGATGATGGTGAACGTAGATTTTGCTTCGCTGCACCAGGTGGGACGCAAACCCAAGGGACTGTGTATCACGCTGGTGGTGAATTGGCTCATTAAGCCCTTCACGATGATGTTGCTGGGGTTGTTGTTTTTCCGAGTCATTTTTGCCGGGTGGGTGTCTCCCCAAGCAGCACAGGAATATATTGCGGGGATGATTTTACTGGGAGCAGCCCCGTGTACAGCGATGGTGTTTGTCTGGAGTCAATTGGTGCGGGGCGATGCCAACTACACGCTGGTGCAGGTGTCCATTAATGACCTAATCATGGTGTTTTTATTTGCCCCTATCGTGTCGTTTTTGCTAGGGGTGACGGATATTCAAGTGCCCTGGGAAACTTTGTTACTTTCAGTCATTTTGTATGTCTTGATTCCCCTGGTGGCGGGCTACTGGACGCGCAAACGGTTAGATGCAATCGGTCATGAAATTGCCATTGCCAAGTTTTGTGAGCAAATTAAGCCCTATTCCATCGTGGGATTGTTAGCTACTGTTGTCTTGCTGTTTGGGTTTCAAGCGCAAACAATTCTGCAGCAACCGGCGGTGATCGCACTCATTGCCCTTCCCCTGCTGGTGCAAAGCTACGGGATTTTTGCGATTGCCTACGCCTGGGCGTATGTTTGGCGGGTGCCGTTTGAAGTGGCAGCGCCAGCGGCGTTGATTGGCACGTCCAATTTCTTTGAACTGGCGGTGGCGGTGGCAATTAGTTTGTTTGGCCTGGAGTCGGGGGCGGCGCTGGCGACGGTGGTGGGAGTGCTGGTGGAAGTGCCGGTGATGCTGTCGCTGGTGGCGCTGGCAAATCGCACGCGTCAATACTTTGCTCACACGTAAGGAGGGTTCGGCGATGTACCGGATTATGTTTGTGTGTAAGAAAAATTCGCGGCGGTCGCAGATGGCGGAGGGATTTGCGCGGGCGTTGGGGGGCGAGAAGGTGCAGGTGGCTAGCGCCGGATTGGAAGCCAGTTTTGTGGACCCCTTAACTGTTCAGGTCATGGCGGAGGCCGGGATTGACATTAGCCAGCAAACGTCGAAACCCTTGAGTGATTTCCGGCCTGAGGATTTTGATGCGGTGATTTCCCTGTGCGGGTGTGGGGTGAGCTTGCCGCCGGAGTGGGTAACGCGGGATTACTTTGATGATTGGCAACTAGAAGACCCCGAAGGCGGCGACATGGAAACCTTCCGGCGGGTGCGCGACCAGGTGAAGGAACGGGTGGTCAAGTTGCTGCAGGAATTGCCCTGATCTAGCCTAGCTACGTTAGATTGCTTCGTTGCTGGTGTAGTATGGGATGTCCCGTCCGGTTGCTCTTCGGTGGCATCTACAAACGCTTCACCCAGCAGGTCTTGTGGCTCCCGGTCAAACTCTCGAATCTCGCGACAGTCAGCCAGTCTTAAAAGATGTGACCTCTGGCACGGCGATAAATTGGGCTAGCTCAGTTGAGGAGCGTGGCTCATTTTGCACGTGCGCCGGTTACAGGTGTGCAATCTCGTTCTCGCCATTGTCAACGATGGAGCGTGTTTGTAACTGATGCTACAGACCTTGCCGCGACCTTCCCACTAGCCATTCAGCGAATTGCTTGGGCAATGGGACGCTCTTGCTAAAATTGTAGAGACTGTCACCCACGAGACGGGAAGGTTAGATAGCTAGATATTGAGTTTCAGTTGGTACTGTGCTTTTCATGGGCAAAAGGAAAAGTTCTAGGAGGACAGCATAGTGAATTACTATGAAATTTTGGGCGTCAAGCCTACAGCAACAGCTGACGAAATTCGAGCAGCCTATCTACGGTTGTGCAAAGACCTGCATCCAGATAAGTTGCCCCACCTAAATGAGAATCTACGTAAGATTGCAGAGGAGCAGCTTAAGGTAATCAATCAGGCTTATGCGACTCTCAAGGATGAGACACTGAGAGCAATTTATGACCAGATGATTGGTGTACAAGTGCCGTCCCCTAAACCTACTAGAGCCACTAATCTGACATTTGATGAACTGCTTTCTTCATCAGTACTAGAGGAGGGATTTCGTGACCTTGTCAAGGAAGAAGAAAGGTTGTGGAGAGACTTAACAAGAGAATTATATTCTTTGCGAAGAAAGCACAACATAAAGGAGAGTCAAAGTTTTCTTGAACTCATATTCCCCAGTGATTTAGCCGATAGATTGTCTCAAATAGCTTTAACTATGATTTTTCTGGTGATACTCCTAGTTTTCCCAGTACTACTAGTAGCATTTTTGAGCTTTTGCATCGTTGGCACCTTTAGATTGATATGTGAAAACGGTGAGCTTAAGCTTAGTGATGATGTTCGCCAAAAACTAGAGAAAGAAGAACTCATTTTTTCTCGGCTAGTCCAACAGTACTGGCAAGTGTCCAAGTCTTTCAGTCTAAGCTTTGCAATCCATAAAGTTTTTGGCCGCATCTATCCGAGCGCCTATGTAGCCGAAGTGACCAAGAGCCGCCGGAAGTTTGATAAAAAGCTTGCAGAGTTATTGAATCACAGGAAAAGAATAGCTAAATTATGCAAAGACCTTGATCCCAGCTCTCTAACAGTAGAATTTGTTTCTCATTTATCGGCATCAGAACGGCTGATTTTGGTGAGAATTCTTCAGCAAAAAATTCATGAGATAAAGGAACAGACAGAAGCTTTGGTGGCCACTCTCATCGGATTGGTAGGAACTGCAGTATTAATTAGCATTCTATTTGGTTCTTTCGGTGCTAGTAGAAGGCGATTTTAACTTCTCAATCTTCAACACTGTAGTTATAGTAAGAAAAGAGCTAGTTATAGCAGTAATGTCCATTCAGATAATAGGGGTTCTCCAAAACCAAAATATAGCGATAGGGTCAAGGAGTTGCTGAAGCGTCGCAAGGAAAGGGTGCAGTTTTTCAAGGAACTCCATCCGAGCGCGCTGACCAGGGAATTTGTCGCCGGCCTATCCCCCTGTGAGCGGTTGCTACTCGTCAAAGCTCTGCAGCAAAAAGCGGAGGAGCTACAGCGGCAGCAGGAGCAGGAAGCCTGGGGAGACTTCCTACGGATCGCGGGAACAGTTGTGCTCCTAGGGATTCTGATTCAGTCGGGGAGATGAAAGCAAAAGCAGGAACGGGGCTGCGCCTGGTGACCTCGAGAACCCTAGGAGCAATTACTCAGCGTTTTCCAGCAACGAACCACAGATTGGGCAGGCTGAGCCATTGTAACAGTCAAAGCAGATCAGATGGCTGCGACCGTAGGTATTTTGGCAGCGTTTGGCCCATTGAAAGTCGCTGTAGGAGAGTTCTCTGCCGCAACGGTCACACCGCACTGTGTTCCACATTGCCCACTCCTCGCTGGCCTCCCTAGGCTTAGTTACTACAGATGGGGGTGACCCGTCAAGAGCAAAGGGGCTTGCGCCAGCCGGACAAAATCGGAGCCTGGCTTAAGTCACTTGTTGGTTAGTCAAACAATACGGCTGCGCCCTGGAACCCCAGGGATAATAAACGTCTTGTCAAAAGCCGCCGGTTTTTGCTAATTCCTGGGATATTCGCCGTTGGGTCGCCGCTTGGAGGTGTAGAAATGCGCATTGCCCAAATTGCCCCTTTACACGAGAGCGTTCCACCCAAGCTCTACGGGGGAACAGAACGGGTTGTCTATTGGCTGACGGAGGAGCTGGTGCGCCGGGGCCATGAGGTCACCCTATTTGCCAGCGGCGATTCCCACACCCAAGCGCGGTTAATTCCCTTTTGCCCCCAGGCGCTGCGTCTGGACCCCAACGCCGTTGATACAGTAGCCCCCCATCTGCTGATGGTGGAAAAGGTGTTTCAGATGGCCCAGGAGTTTGACGTGATTCACGGCCACGTGGACTATTTCCCCTATTCCCTGGCGCGGCGGCATCCCCAGGTGGCGTTTCTGGCAACGTTACACGGGCGCTTGGACATTCCTGAATTAGGCCCCCTGTACGAGGAATTCCGCGATATTCCAGTGGTTTCGATTTCCAACGCCCAACGGGGACCCATCCCCCAGGCTCGCTGGGTCGGGACGGTCTATCACGGGTTGCCTCTGGATTTGCACCCCTTTTACCCCCAACCGGGGGATTACCTGGCGTTTTTGGGGCGGGTCTCGCCGGAAAAAGGCTTGGATACGGCGATTGAAATTGCCACGCGCCTGGGCATGCCCCTGAAGGCATCCATCAAAATTGACCGGGTGGACCGCCCCTATTACGAGTCCCAGATTGAACCCATGGTGCGCGCCAATCCGCTAGTGGAACTCATCGGCGAGATTACGGAGAAAGAAAAAAGCGACTTTCTGGGTAAAGCTTACGCGGTGTTGTTTCCGATTCGCTGGCCGGAACCCTTTGGGCTGGTGATGATTGAAGCGATGGCCTGTGGAACGCCGGTGATCGCGATGCGCTGCGGCTCGGTGCCGGAGGTGATGGTGGATGGGGAAACGGGGTTTATCGTGGATTCGGTGGACGCGGCGGTTGCAGCAGTACAGAAAGTCGGGGAACTCAGTCGCCAGCGGGTCCGACAAATTTTTGAAGAGCGGTTTAGCGTCGAACGCATGACCAACGACTACGAGGCGCTCTATCAGCAATTGCTGGCGGAACGGACGACCGCGCCATCCCCGATGCCTACCCCTTAGCACTAGCGGTTGCGGACTGCTAATCTAGGAACGTTGTACGGGAAGCGGGTACCGCATGGCGGACGACATCATCCAGTACCAGGACCAGTACTACATCCGGGCGCAGGCGTCGCTGGTGGAAAGCCGGCCCCACGTGCTCAAACACGACAATTGCTTTGCGATTTTTGACCGGCTGGGGAACATGCGCCCGCTGGGGTTGGGGGACCACGGCTTATTCCGGGATGACACGCGGTTCCTGTCGCGCCTGGTGCTGGATTTGGAAGGGAAACAGTTCCTGCTGCTGAGTTCGGAGGTGCGCGAGGACAAGGACATCCTGGCGGTGGATTTGACCAATCCCGAATTCACCACGTCCCAGGGCCAGTTCATCGGCCAAGATACTATTCATGTCTTCCGCACGACCTTCCTGTGGCACAACGTGGCTTACCAGCGCATCCGCGTGCATAACTACGGTTCCCACACTTTTCGCATCCCCATCACGCTGCGGTTTGAAGCGGATTTTGCCGATATTTTTGAGGTGCGGGGCATCCGGCGCAATCGCCAGGGCAATGGGTTGCCTTCTCTGGTGCAATCGGAACGGGTGGTGCTGCGCTACTGGGGGTTGGATAATGTCGAACGCCAAACCCATCTGCTCTTTGCGCCTGCACCGACGATGGTGGCGACCGACTTGGCCCAGTGGTGGGTGACCCTGGCGCCGCAAGCCGAACAGGACCTGTGGCTGACGGTGGTGTGCGCCTACGCGGGCGAAGCGATGACGGTGCTGAGCTATGACCAGGCGTTGCAGGCGGAACGTAGCCATCGCCACAAGTTGCGCAGCCAGTCGGCCCACATTGATACTGGCAATGCCCAGTTCAACGATTGGCTGAATGCGTCGCGGGACGATTTGTTGATGATGCTCACGGAAACGCCCTACGGGTTATACCCCTACGCTGGGGTGCCCTGGTTCAGCACGGTGTTTGGGCGGGACGGGCTTATCACGGCGCTGGCGACCCTGTGGTGGTATCCCGACATTGCGCGAGGGGTGTTGTTGTATCTTGCAGCGCAGCAGGCGACCGAGGAAGACCCCAGCCGGGACGCTGAACCGGGTAAAATTCTGCACGAGCAACGCCAGGGGGAGATGGCCAAAACGCGGGAAGTCCCCTTCGGCCAGTACTACGGAAGTATTGATGCCACGCCCCTGTTTGTCGTGTTGGCGGGTCGGTATTTCCGGCGCACCGGCGACCGGCAGTTATTGACCCAGTTGTGGCCCCACGTGGAAGCGGCGTTGCGCTGGATGGATACCTATGGCGACCGGGACGGGGATGGGTTTGTGGAATACGCCCGCAAGGTGCATACGGGGTTGCGCAACCAGGGCTGGAAGGACTCGGACGACGCCATTTTTTATCCCGATGGCACCATTGCCGAACCGCCCCTGGCGCTGTGTGAGGTGCAGGGCTATGTCTATGAGGCCAAACTCCAGGCGGCCCACATGGCGGAAGCGCTAGAGCAATGGGAACGGGCGGCGGCCCTGCGACAACAGGCGTTGGATTTGCAACAGCGGTTCTGGCGGGCGTTTTGGTGCGACGACATTGGGGGTTATGCCCTGGCACTGGACAGCGAGAAACGCCCCTGCCGGGTGCGCAGTTCCAACATGGGTCACTGTTTGTTTTCGGGCATCGCCCACCCTGACCATGCCGCTCGCATTGCCGCCCAAATCCTGGAACCTCATTTCTTTAGCGGTTGGGGGATTCGCACGGTTCCCCAGGGCGAAGGTCGCTACAACCCCATGTCCTACCACAACGGCTCTATCTGGCCCCACGACAATGCCTTGATTGCCGCTGGCCTGGCTCGCTATGGCTACAAGGAAGAGGCAGTGCGGGTATTGACGGCCCTGTTCGACGCCAGCCAATTTCTGGACCTGAAACGCCTGCCGGAACTGTTCTGCGGGTTTGCCCGCCGGCAACGGGAAGGCCCGACCCTGTATCCAGTGGCCTGTTTGCCCCAGGCGTGGGCGTCCGCCAGTGTGTTTTTGCTGTTGCAGGCCTGTTTGGGGCTGGAAATCGAAGGGGCAACCCAGCGGGTGTATCTGCAACAACCGACCTTGCCCCTGTGGTTACCCCATGTCACCCTGCAGAACATTGCAGTGGGGGCTGGTGCGCTGGATATCGGGCTATACCTGCACCACGGGGGCGTCAGTATCAATGTGCTGGGACGCCGGGGCCGGGTGGATTTGATCGTGCAATAAGCTCACAACCGGCTCAGCACCCGCTGGCGGTAGAGGGTGGCATCCATGCCGTCGCCGCTCAGGTTGGGAGGAAGCAAGCGCTGGAGTGCGGCAATGCGGGTTTCGGGGGCGGGATGGGTGCTCAAGAAGGCCAGCGCTGGGGGATAGCCGCGCAATTTCCCTAAAAACTCCGGCAAGCCCCGCCCGTCGTAACCGGCTCGCAACAAGTACTGCAGGGCGCTGGCGTCAGCTTCAAACTCGTGCTGGCGACTCCGGGGACGGCGCAGGGCCAGTTCGATCAACAGGGCGTTCAACTGGCTGCCATCCGTGCCGAGCAAGGCGCTGACCCCCTGGGCGATGGCAACTTCTCGTAATTGCTGCACCAGGTGCCGGTGGACGATGTGGCCAATCTCATGCCCCAGGACCCCTGCCAACTGCGCTTCGTTATCGGCAGCTCGCAACAGTCCCGTGGTCACGTACACAAATCCCCCTAACGTG
>JANXAM010000028.1 GCA_025062155.1 Gloeomargarita sp. SKYB120
GGGAGATACTAGGAGAACCCAAGGCGGGGCTGGGCCCTGCGACTCCAAAACTGACAAGCAGAGATGGCTTAGCTATAGCTATAGATGGAATAATTCGAGTGTGACAGTGTGACTAAAAATCCATGCGAGTAACTCATCAATAAACGCCTGCTTCTGTGCGGGTTCAATTGGTAATTCGCCGCGACGAAATTCTTCATCACCTGGAATGATTAGACCCGCCTGAAAATAGGTGCACCACTGGGCAACAGTTTTGGCTGTGACGGCAACCACTTTTTCAAACGGGAAATCGGCCTGGTTCTCTAAATAAAAAAGTTCAGCGGCGTATAGCATGGGGAATTAAAGTATACCTTCGTAAAGCTCGTTTAGCTCAATCTCAACATCCACGCTCGCTATTGTCACCGTTTCGTCTTTTGCTTGATGGACGCTAAACAGCCATTGGTTAGGGGCAGTTTTTCGATAGTGCTCAACACTAACTCTGTATTGGTCAATCAGCAAGTACTCCTGTAAGGTGTTAATTGTGCGGTACAGGGCAAATTTATCCCCCCGGTCATAGGCAGCCGTGGTATCTGAAAGGACTTCGGCAATGACGATGGGGTTCACAACAGTATCCTGTCGTCCTTCCTGCAATTCAATGGGTTGCCCCACGATCATAATGTCAGGGTAAGTATAGACGTTGCCGGCGGGAATCCATAGTCGCTGGCCGGTAATGAAAACCGTGTACGGTTTACCCCGCAATTGCATCCAAAGCAAGGCATAGAAAGCACCACATAGCCGGTTATGATGGGGTGTATTGTTGGCTACTGCAATAATTTCTCCATCTCGATATTCATGGCGAATTTCGGATGCAATTTCCATTTGAAAGTATGCTTCAGGAGTGCACTTTCTATTTATTAGATTATCACACACAATTATGCTATAAGTAAGTCCTTTTTACAACCAAGTCTATTCGTCCAGGCTTTACTAACGGTTCATTCTCTTCCGATACTCTTCAGCTAAGTCCAAAATATAGGAGTAGGTTTTGAGGGACGGGATTCCGAATATGTATGTCTGAATGCTGAATAAAATTGCGCCTATTAATAATAAGGGTAAGGTATATGGAACCCCCGGGAATAAGAACAAAACAAGAAAAGCTACTATGATTCTGCAAAATTCAAGAGCGTACTCTCTATCTTTAATCTCATGATTTAGAAGGATTCGCACTTCTCTCAGTCGAGACGCTGTTGTATAGCTTGCAATTTGTTGAGCCCACCCTTGCATCTGTCTAGACAACTGTTGAGGGCATGAGCTTAAATTTATCCTAAAGTCCCTATAAATCCAACCTTTTATATTGTCTGCCCTTGTAGAGGTGAAGCACTTCAGTATCTCAAGAAGCTGCTCCAGTATGTCAAAGAGATAAGGGAAAAGCCGGAGAAATATCTGCTGCACCCTGCGATCCCAAGACATAACAGGTACAAGTGTACCCCTGTGCTGCCTTGAAGAACGACTGCAAAATCTGTGGAACATTTCTGCAAGTTCTCCTTAATGGCACTTAAAATAATGGTAACCCACGAAACCGTTGAGCCGCCCAGGTGCGCTCGCCACAGGTGCGGGGGGTGGGAAACACTTTAGTGGGATTCGCCAATTGGTCTGGATCAAAAGCGCGGCGTAATTGCTGCATGGTTTCCAGGTCTTCAGGACTAAATAACTCACTCATGTAACAGCGTTTTTCGGCACCGATGCCATGTTCACCGGAGATACTTCCGCCTGCTTGAATACACAACTTGAGAATTTCACCACCCAGATGCTCGACTTCTTCTATAGCGCCCGGCACCGTGCCATCGTAGAGAATCAGGGGGTGCAAATTCCCATCGCCGGCGTGAAACACATTGGCAATGCGATAGCCCGATTGGCGACTTAAACGTTCAATTTCCTGCAATATCCAGGGCAAGCGACTGCGCGGCACCACCCCATCCTGCACGTAATAATTGCGACTAATTTTACCCATCGCGGCAAAGGCGGCTTTGCGCCCTTTCCACAAGCGCTCCCGTTCCTGCAGGTCCTTCGCCACCTGTAAACTGCGCGCGCCCTGTTCCCGACAAATCTGTTGCACCTGGGTCATGGCTTCGTCCACTTCCGCTGGCGACCCGTCCAATTCCACCAGCAAGACAGCGCCGGCATCGCGCGGGTAACATCCGGTCGCCACCACCTGCTCAACCGCGTTGATGCTCAGGTTGTCCATGATTTCCATCCCACCCGGAATAATCCCAGCAGCGATAATGGCTGAGACCGCTGCGCCCGCCTGGGCAATTGTGGTAAAGTCAGCGCACAAAACCTGCACACATGCGGGCGCTTTGAGAATATTCAGCGTGATTTCGGTGACGATGCCCAGCGTGCCTTCCGACCCCACCACCACCCCCGTAAGGTCGTAACCTGGCATTTCCGGCACCCAGCCCCCCAGATCAACCACTTCCCCCAGCGCCGTGACCAATTTCAGCCCGAGCACGTGATTCGTCGTGACACCGTACTTCAAACAGTGAACGCCGCCGGAGTTTTCCGCCACGTTGCCGCCCACGGAACACACTGTTTGACTCGACGGGTCGGGCGCGTAGTAAAAGCCCCAGGGACTCACCGCCTGCGTCACCCAACTGTTGATCACCCCCGGTTGCACCACTACCCGCCGGTTGGGAATGTCCACCTGCAGGATTTGCCGCATCAGGGCGGTTACAATAAGCACGGCGTTTTCTTCGGGCAACGCGCCCCCCGATAGCCCCGTCCCCGCGCCCCTGGGTACAAACGGAATCCCGTACTGGCGGCAGATGTGAATCGCGGCCTGCACTTCTTCCGTGGTTTTAGGCAGGACAACCAGGGGCGGGCGCTGGCGATAGGCGGTCAATCCATCGCATTCATAGACCAGGAGTTCTTCCCGGCGACGCACCACCCGGCGCGGTTCCAGCACGCGGGCAAAGGCTTCGGCGACTTGACCCCAATCCACGTTCACGGCACCCCTGTCAGGTCGAAATTGGCGGGGTCATACAGAAAGCGCACGGCGTCTTCTTCTAGGCGATGCACCAGCCAGGGTTCCAATTCCGTGCCATGCCGCAGGGCCGCCAGATACCCGTCTAAGTACAACCGCAGTTCATCCAGCGAATAGCCTTGGCGCCGCAATTCCACCAGGGCATCCGTCAATTTCTGGTAGTAACGAATTGCGCGTGCATCCTGTAGCATGGCCGCCCCCCCTTGTGACCATAGCCCTATTGTACTGAATCGAACCCAGCCGCTCCCAGCCAGCCCAGGCCCAGCGACCGTTGCCCATCCGTGGCATTGTCCAGGGGGCGAATTTGATACCGCTCTGGCGCTGGCGCTTGCAACGTCACTGGATACTGGCGCAATTCTTCCCGGCGCACCAGCGTCACCGTCACGGTCTCTCCTGGTCGCCACTGGTTGAGCAACTCCGGCCAGGTTTCCGGACGCACCTGTTGCCCATTCACCGCAACCAACTCGTCACCGGCGTCTATGCCCGCCCACCATGCTGGCGAATGCCGTAGCACCTGTTTGACAGTTGTTCGCCCCGCTTCTAGGGCAATACCAGTAAAAGGAGCTTTTCCAGGAACCGCCTGCAACGCCAACCCAAAATCCGCTAGCGCTTCCGCCAAGGGCAATGGTGCGACTCCTTCGATGTAATCCCGCCAAAAATCCCGCAAGTCTTGACCAGCGACCGCCTGAATGACTTGGTACAGTTGTGCGGGTGTAAAGCCCATTTGACCTGCGCCGAATTCCCGCCACATTTTTTGCAGCACGTCGTCAAAGGAACGCTGGTTTTGGTGGTGCTGGCGAATACGCAGATCCAACAATAGCGTCACTAACGCTCCCTTCAGGTAATAAGACACTTGGCTGTTCACACTATTGGCATCGCGGCGGTAGTATTTGATCCAAGCGTCAAAACTGGCTTCGGTCAAAGATTGCACGTCCCGCCCTGGCGTTTGGTAGTAGCGCGTGATTTCCTCGCTGAGTAATTCTAAGAATCGCTTGGCATCGTATAGACCCGCGCGCCAGGGAATCACCAAGTCGTAATAGCTCGTCACCCCTTCACAAAACCACAGCGATGTCGTGTAGTTTTCCTGGTCGTAATCAAAAGGAACCAACTCGGCGGGCTTGATGCGTTTCACATTCCACAAGTGGAAAAACTCATGAGCCACTAGGTTCAAGAACCGCTGGTAACCTTCCGGGCGGGTCAACTGGCGACGACTGTACAGGAGTGAACAGCAATTTGCATGCTCCAACCCCCCATACCCCTGCATGGGTAAATGCAACAAGAAAAGATATTGCTGATAGGGCAAACCCCCAAATATATTGGCCGCTGTCTCAACAATTTTGCTAATGTCCTGGAGCAATGGCTGGGCATCTACGGGTAGCGTCCCCCAGACCGCCAGTTCATGGGCAATCCCCCGCACGGTAAATGGATAAATGGCTTGCTGTCCCACCTCAATTGGGCTATCAACGAGCATGTCGTAATCCAGAGCGCGAAAGCAGTAATCGCCTAAGGGTTCCAGCGCTGTGCTGACCCGCCAATCGGGATAGGGTGGTTCAATCGTAATTTCGCAGGGAAGATGACGCGCGTCGGGAATGAAAAGAAAGGTGGCAGCGCCGTTGAGATATAAGTGCGTGTCATCCACATGATTGGTGCGCACCGATAGGTCATTGGCGTACAGGTCGTAATGCACTTCGATGTCAGACACGCCCGCAGTTTGGATGCGCCAGTGATTTTTACTGACTTTGCGCCAGGGCAATCCATGATTAACCCGAAAATTCTCCAGATGCTTGGCGTACTCCCGCACCAGATACGACCCCGGTGTCCAAACGGGCAATCGCAAATCCAGCGTGTCCTGGTTCCAGCCATCCACGTTCATCTGGATATGCACGTAGTGCGTCGCTGGATAGGGTGCCGAAATGCGGTAGCGAATCCGAAGCGTCATCTCGTTTTCCCCTCATCAGAACCTAGGCTTGAAATTGCAAGGGTTTTCCCCGCACCGCCTCATTAAATTGACCTTGATAATAAACAATTTGTCCCCCTACAATCGTCACCTGCGGCCAACCCGTTAACACCCACCCTTCAAAGGGACTCCAGCCGCATTTGGTCTGCAGTTCTTCCCGCCGCACAGGTTGCTCATGCTCCCAGTCCACTAGCACTAAATCAGCATCATATCCCAGGGCAATTTTCCCTTTATTGACAATGCCGTAGGCTTGGGCCGGTTTGGTGGATAACCACTGCACCACTTGCGCCAAGGTACACCGCCCCTTTTTCGCCTGCGTCAACATCAGGGGCAAGAAGGTTTCCACCCCTGGCATGCCGGATGGAGATTCGGGATAGGGACGCGCCTTTTCCGCCAGCGTGTGAGGCGCATGGTCCGTCGCCATGAAATCAATCACGCCGTCCTGTAACCCTTGCCACAAGACCTCATTGTCATGGGGTGTCCGTAAAGGGGGATTCATTTGCGCCAGCGACCCCAGCGTGAAATAGGCCGAGCGATTCAGCAACAGATGCTGGGGCGTCACTTCTGCTGTGATCCAGGGGCGTTTGTGCTGGCGTAAAAATTCCACCTCTAGGGCCGTTGACACATGCAGGATGTGCAAGCGCCGTTGATACTTGATGGACAATTGCACGGCCAGTTCAGTGGCTTGTAATGCGGCAATCTCATCTTGAATATCCGAATGCACATCGGGGCGGTGAAATTCCTGGGCAAATTGTTGGCGTCGCTCCAGAATGCGCTGGTGATTTTCAGCATGGACAGCAATTAACCGTTTTCCAGTGGCAAAAATCCGTTCCAAAACCTCAGGGTCATCAACCAACAAATCCCCATGCATAGAACCCATGAATATCTTGATCCCACACGTCGGTTGTACCCGATTCAGTTCCTCCAAGTTGTATCTGGTCGCCCCGATAAAAAAACCATAATTAACCAAGGATTTCTGGGCGGCTCGCTGGAGTTTGTCGTCCAAAGTGGCCTGGTCAATGGTTAACGGGCGGGTGTTAGGCATTTCCAAAAACGACGTCACGCCCCCCCTGGCGCACGCGCGACTGGCCGTGTGTAAATCTTCCTTGTGCTCTAGCCCTGGCTCCCGAAAATGCACCTGGGCGTCAATCACACCAGGCAACAGCAGCCAGCCTTGGGCATCGAGCACCTGGTCGTAGGCAGAGCGCCGGTCTTCGATGGTGATTTCGACAATTTTCCCGTCACGAATCCCGACATGGCACGGCTGCAACTGGCCCTGGTCACCGACAAGGCGGGCTTGGCGAATCCATAAGCTATCATGCGTATTGAACATCGGGGTCGCGCAACGCTAAGGAGCTTTTTTCATTATGGGGTTTGGCCGGGGAGCGATGGAGTGGTGGGATGAGTTGGAAGCCACCTTGTCTGCCAAGCTAGACGATTTTCTGCAAGCAAACCCTGACATGGCCGCGCGCCTAGAGCAAGAAACCCTAAGCGAACAGGAAGCCCAGACCCGCCGCCTGCTCCAGCAACTCGAGCGCGACCGCCAGAACTTAGAACAAAAGATTCGCAACACCGCCAAGGACATCCGCCTGTGGCACGAACGGCAATTGCTCGCCGAACAGGCCAAACGTCCCGATCTAGTCGCAGCGGCTCGCCAGCGCCAAGAAACCCTCATGCAGCAGGGCAAGCAATACTGGGCGGAATTGCAGGTGAACCAAAAGCGCCGCCAGCAGACAGAGACCCTGTTGCGCCAAATCCAGGCCAAGCGCCAGCAAAGCCCAACGACCACACCCAACCCCAGAACCGCATCCCCTGATGCTGTGGAACGGGAATTCCAGGCCCTGGAAATTGAACGGGAATTTGAAAAACTCAAGCGGGAGATGGGACGTTGATGCCGCCACTGCACCTGCTGTCGGTTGCCCAATTCACCGCACTGGAAAAGCCACCCTTACCAGCCCTGATTGCTAACATTCCTGACCAGGCCAGCTTGCTCCACATCTGCAACCATTGCCCTTACGCAACCTCGGTCTGTCTTTTTAACCACGAATCCGTCCTATTCCAGGGGGAACCCGCGCAATTGACTGAACAGGCGGGGAATTGGCCCTATCCCCTGCAACTGTACATCGCCGACCCGGTGCGCGAAAGCTACCGTGAGCTGGTGGACGTCGTTGCGCAACTGCGTCATCCCGAAACCGGTTGCCCGTGGGACTTGGCCCAAACGCCCCAGAGCCTAACCCCTTACATTATTGAAGAAGCCTACGAGACCGTTCACGCCATCCAAACCGGCCAGACCGCTGCGATTCAAGAAGAACTAGGCGATTTACTACTGCAGGTGGTCTTGCAGGCGCAAATGGCCCAGGAGTCGGGCCAGTTTTCGGTGGTGGACGTCGCCCAGGGGATTCGCGAAAAACTCATCCGCCGGCACCCCCATGTCTTCGGCGATTTAAGCGTTGAAGATGTCCATACCGTGCGCCAGAATTGGGAAACCATCAAGCAACAGGAACAAGGCCACTCGCTACCGGAAAAATTACAGCATTATGTGGCCACCTTTCCCCCCCTGATTGCCGCCGCTAAAATCTATCAGAAACTAAAATCCCGAAACCTGCTGCCGCCGGACTTCACTTTGGATATTTACAAATCCCTGCAAAGTTACGTACAGAACCCCACGCCCCAAACGCTAGGGCAATTGCTATTTGCACTCGTGGCTGCAGCGACGGAACACCATCTCGATCCACACCTGGCTTTAGAAAGCTTCAACCGGACCTGCTTCCCCCAACACCTTGATCCCTGACCTGCTTTCACCCATCTAGCACCCGCCGGCCCCACCCCGACACTAGACCTCCCGAATTGTTAACTTTTGTTGACGAGATAAAAGCTACTGCGACCAGCTGGAGCAATTGTTGCAACTGGTTAACGACCTCTTGAAAACTCGCTGCCGAACCCCTATACTGCTGTAGGGTTATGTAATCCCAACTACAAAATTTCCACACGTTTTCTAGGAGGAGAGCGCGTTGGCTAGGAGACGTAAGCGTAGGAGTCGGCGTCGTTTGGAAGGCAAGAAAATTCTGGAGTGTGTGCCCCAGTACGTGTTGGACAGTGGTGAGGACAAACCAGTGACTGCTGCGCGGCGATTCATCCACGCCCACGGTATTACGCCACCAGCGCTGTTGCTGGTTCGTCGCAATGAACATACGGTGGACCGGTATTTCTGGGCGGAAAAAGGACTGTTCGGGGCGCAGTACGTGGAAGAAAACCACTTCCTGTTCCCAAGTTTGCGCGCCCATGAAGCGGCGGTCAGCGCCACGAAATAGCGCCTGAAGGGTCGGTTTTCTGCCCTCGTCAGGGTGGCTGGGGACTGATAAGCTCGATGCTAGGGCGGGTGAAGCACCAATGGCCTTGATCGATCTCTTTCCCCAGCGCTGGCGGGTGCCACCAGGGTTTGTGTTGTCCCACTGGCAAACGGGGGCAAGGCTGGCGATGCGGTTGCTGGCGGGGCAATCGCTCTGGGTGCTAGTCTCGCCGCCGGAGATAGGAAGCGCGCCCCTGTGGTTGGATAGCCGAGAGCTGGCGCCAGGTCAATATCTCTTGCTGGTGCGGTCAGCGGAGTGGGTCCTGGCGTTAGGGGCTACGCCAGAGGGTCAGGTGGCTCACACATTTCTGCCCCAGGTGGTTCAGCGGATATGGCGCAGCCTGTTGCCCCGCGTGGCTGATCAAGAATTACTGGCGCAACTCCAAGCTCTACCGGAGCAGTGGCCAATGGCGCCGCTGTCAGTGGTGGAACGCTTTTACCAGGAGTGGTTGAGCGCCACCGTCCAACCCCCAGAGGAATGGGCGCGCTCGGTGCTGCACGAGATGTTCACCCCCTTGAGCACGATTGGCACTTGGACGAAGTTGCTGCTGAAATACCAGCCCCAATTACCTTTGCGGGTGGTGCAGGGCTTGCAGGCGATTGCCCAGGAGGTACGGGCGCGACAGGAACAGTGGCGTTCCTGGTTTGAGCCGCAAGCGACCCAGAGTCAAATGGAGGATTGGCAGCAACAGGCACAGGCGCGGGGAATTGCCCTGGATTTGCACCTGATGACGCCGTTACCGGAAGTCGTCTGGCACTTGCTGGCCCAGGTGATGCCTCTGTTGCTGGGAGAATTACCCCCTGGCGCCCATATCCAAGGCGCTGCCCACCAAAAGCAAATTGAACACAAAAAGGTCATTGCGTTGTATTTACAGTTCACCCCTCTGAGCGAGTCGCTGCGCTGGGGTGGGGGTTGGCAATGCAGTCCTCACACCGGTCGGCTCTATCCCAGCCTAGCCCACTGGCAAAAAGAACTGGCAGCCTTGGGGGGAGAATTGCACTGGCAAGCGCAGGGACTAGAGTTGCTGTTGCCACTCGATGCTCTCAGTCAACAGGGCCTGGGCGATGCGCAAGTCGGCGGGGGTTGTAATTTTTAAGTTGGTCTCTTCGCCTGGGACCACCTGCACAGGATAGCCATAGCGCTCTAGCAGGGCGGCATCGTCAGTCGTTTGCCAGTGTTCTGCTAAAGCTCGCTGGTGACAAGTTTTCAGCACCTCGACCTGAAACCCCTGGGGCGTCTGGGCGGCCCACAGATGCTGGCGCTCTGGGGTGTGGTCAATATAGGGTGGGTCACGGACGATTTTGATGGTGTCCTTGACGGGAATCGCGGCAATAGCCCCCACGGCTGTCGCGAGGGCGGCTTGGCAACGCCGGAACAGGTCGGGACTGGCCAAACAACGGGCGCCGTCGTGGACCAAAACGGTCTCGGCTTCAGGGGGCAGGGCTTGTAACCCATTCCAGACCGAAGCTTGGCGGGTATCGCCCCCGGGAATCCACTGCACTGGAACCGGCGAGGACAACTGGTCGCAAATGGCTTGGAAATCCGGCCAGTCTACGGGTTGCGCCATGACCCCCACCCACACCGGTTGCGCTTGGAACACCCGCTCTAGGGTCCAGGCCAGCAGGGGTCGCCCGAGTAACGGCAACAGTAATTTGTTCCGGTCATGCCCCATGCGTTTGCCCTGACCGGCGGCGGCAATCAGCACGTACATGACCGGTATTATCCCACGTTGGCTAGCTTACTGCCGTCGGCACCGCAATGATCTGGCAACTGCCGCTCTGGTCAATCGTGCTGTAGAACAGGTCGCACCAGACATCCGCCTCCACCGGATACCGAGGCACCCAGAACACCCAGTGCCGGTTGAGTTTCAGTTCGCTGCGCAGGGTGGGGTAGGGTTCCCGTTTCACTTGCTCCAGCACTCCGTAGGCCCGTGATTCCAGGGTTTCCAGCCAGACGGCCACCCGCTCCTGGGTTCCCTTACTCGTCTCCAAGGCTAAAATTCCATGCACGCGCACCTGTTCCCACCAGACCAAGGGGTCTCTCAGGTCTAAACCCCGCGCCTGCATGCGCCGCCACATGTCCCCCAAACGGGTTTTCACCAGCGTCTGCAACTGGGGAAGTTCGTCTAACTCGTAAGCAGTGTCTAAAACCTTCAACTGGCGGGCGGTCCGACGAAACCACATGATATGCGCAGACATTGTAACCTCCACTCCGATTTAGACACGGCTAGCCCTTCTAGCTAACCGGCTACGTAGAGGCGCTTTCTCCGCCCGCTTAGATTCCACCAGCGTGGATCATAGAGCAAGCCTAGCGCCATCGTCAAGGCATCGCGGGCCATCAGCGCCTGGGTTATGCTGGGAAATTAACGATACCCAACGGTATGAAAACCAGTGTTCTAACCAGTTGGTGGCGGAATCGGCTGGCGCGGTGGGGCGCGTTGATCCTGCTGGTGCTTTATACCGGGATGCTGTTTTCCGATTTTTTAGCGCCCTATGACCCCTACCTAGGCCGTGAAGATGGGACGTTACTCCCGCCTACAGCGATTGAATGGCGTCCTTGGCCCCACGTCTATCCCACCGCCCAAGGCCCTTTGAATCTGGAAACTGGCGAGCGGGAGTTGGTCGTGGACCGAACGCAACCGAAACCGGTGCGCTTGTTCGTGCGGGGTTATGCCTATGACTGGTTGAGATTAACGCTCCCGGTACCTCGGCGCACGGAGCGGGGTTGGCAGGTGCAGGATTGGGTGGTGTTTCCGGGCCTGCGCAGCGATTGGCATCTCTTTGGCGTGGACGCGCCGGCCTATTTGCACCTGCTGGGGACGGATGACCAGGGGCGGGACCAGTTCAGCCGGTTGCTGCTGGGCAGTCGCATCAGTCTGTCGGTGGGCTTGGTTGGCATTTTCATTACGTTTCCCATTGGGGTGGTGCTGGGGGGGATTGCTGGATACGCTGGTGGCTGGGTGGATGCCCTGTTGATGCGCCTGGTGGAAGTGCTCATGACCATTCCCAGCGTTTATCTATTGGTGGCGCTGGCGGCAGTGCTCCCACCAGGTCTCACGAGCGCCCAACGGTTTTTGTTAATCGTGTTCATCACGTCGTTTGTGAACTGGGCGGGTTTGGCGCGGGTGATCCGGGGGCAGGTGTTGAGCATCAAAGAGCAGGGGTTTGTGCAGGCGGCGCGGGCGCTGGGCGCGAGTCCCTGGGGCATTCTCTGGCGACACGTGCTCCCCCAGACCACCACGTATGTGATTATTTCGGCGACCCTGACCGTGCCAGGCTTTATCGTGGCCGAATCGGTGTTGAGCTTGATTGGGCTGGGGATTGAACAACCGGATGCCTCCTGGGGCAACATGCTATCGCTGGCGACCAATGTCTCCATCATGTTGTTGCACCCGTGGCTGGTGTGGCCGCCGGCGGTTCTCATCATCTTGGCGGTGTTGGGGTTCAATTTACTGGGGGATGGGTTGCGCGATGTGCTGGACCCCCGCCAGAGCGACCGTTAAATGTCCAGCTCGGCCCAACTCAATTGCGACGCGTAGGTTTCGATGAACTCGCGCCGGGGGGGCACCCGGTCGCCCATCAGGATGGTGAACAACCGGTCAGCCTCGGCGGCATCCTCAATGGTGACTTGCTTCAGCGTGCGGGTTGCTGGGTTCATGGTGGTTTCCCACAGTTGCTCCGGCATCATTTCCCCGAGCCCTTTGAAGCGTTGGATGGTGTAGTTAGCGTTGGCCGGTAGTTCCTGTTTCACCCGTTCCAATTCCCGGTCGTTGTAGCAGTAAATGACTTGCCGGGGCCGGGCGCGTTCCACCTTGTACAGGGGGGGACAGCCAATGTAGATATGCCCCCTTTCAATAATGGCGCGTTGATAGCGATAGAAAAAGGTGAGCAACAGGGTACGAATATGCGCCCCATCCACATCCGCATCCGTCAAGAGAATAATCTTGTGATAACGCAATTTACTGGGGTCAAATTCTTCCCCCTTGATACCGAGACCAATCGCCATGATCAGGGCTTGAATTTCCGCATTTTTGTACACCCGCGCGTCGTCCGTTTTTTCGATGTTGATAATTTTGCCGCGCAAGGGGAGAATGGCCTGGTTCCGACGGTCCCGCGCCTGCTTGGCACTCCCACCGGCGCTGTCGCCTTCGACAATAAATAATTCACATTCGCTAGGGTCCCGGCTGCTGCAATCGGCCAATTTCCCCGGCAACGTCGAAGACTCTAAAACCGATTTACGACGCACCAGTTCCCGCGCCCGCCGGGCCGCTTCCGCTGCTTGATACGCCTGAATCGCCTTATCCAAAATGGCATCGGCTACCTGGGGACGCATTTCCAAATAGTCTGTGAGATATTCCCCCACCAGGGAGTCCACAATCCCCCGCACTTCCGTATTGCCCAGTTTGGTCTTGGTTTGCCCCTCAAATTCCGGGTTGGGGACTTTCACGGAAATAATGCCTGTTAACCCCTCACGGATATGTTCACCGGCCAAGTTGGCGTCTTGTTCCTTGAGTTTGTTGCGCTTGCGGGCCAGGTGATTGATGGTGCGGGTGAGCACTGCTTTCAATCCCTCCAGGTGCGTGCCCCCGTCCACTGTGCGGATGTTGTTGGCAAACCCCAGCAAGTTTTCGCTGTAGGCATCGCTGCACCACTGCAACGCCACTTCGACGGTAATGTGATGGCGCTCGCCTTGGATATAAATCACCTCATCGTGCAGGGGTTGCTTTTCCTGGTTCAGGTAGGCCACATACTCGCGAATACCCCCCAAATAACAAAAGGTTTCGATGCGCGGCGGCTCCCGGCGATAGTCCCGCAAAGCAATGTGAATCCCCGCATTCAAATAGGCCAGTTCCCGCAGGCGGCTGGTGAGCAGGGTGAAGTCAAATTCGGTGGTTTCCTTGAAAATTTCTGGGTCTGGACAAAAGGCCACGGCTGTGCCCCGGCGCGGTTCCGTCAAGGGCGTACTCAACAATTCCGTCACCGGCTTACCCCGCTCGTAGCGCTGGCGAAACTCGCGGCCATCCCGCCAAACCGTTACTTCCACCCACTGGGACAGGGCGTTGACCACCGACACCCCCACCCCGTGCAGCCCGCCCGAGACCTTGTAACCGCCGTTATCGCCGCCAAACTTGCCCCCCGCGTGCAATACCGTCATCACCGTCTCCAGGGCCGATTTCCCCGTCTTGGGATGAATTTCGGTGGGAATACCGCGCCCGTTATCCGTCACCACCACCGACCCGTCGGGGTGCAAATCCACTTCGATATGGGTGCAGAAGCCCGCCAGCGCCTCGTCCACCGAGTTGTCCACTACCTCATACACCAGGTGATGCAACCCCTTCGGCCCCGTACTCCCGATGTACATCCCTGGCCGCCGCCGTACCGCTTCTAACCCCTCCAAGACTTGAATCTGCTCAGCACCATAGGCGGCTGTCATGCAAAAATCTCCCAGAAATACCCTAAAACGATACGCACCTCAAATCTGAGCTAATCTTAGCACAAAACGCCTAAAATCTCCTGCAGAATGGAAATGAGCAGCCATTTGCTAGGGGGGTGGAATCCTGGCTCTTATTGTGATTGCAGGGCCGACCGCCAGTGGCAAAACCGACCTGGGGATTGCTTTAGCACAAAAGCTCAACAGTGTGATTATCAACGCTGACTCTCGCCAGATTTATCAGGAGTTCAACATCGGCACGGCCAAACCCACCCCTGCGCAACGAATGCTGGCGCCCCATTACCTGATTGACTGGGTACCGCCGACAGTGGCTGTGACGGTTGCCGAGTATCAACAGGCCGCCCAAGCGCTGATTGCCGATTGCCATCGCCGGGGCGTGACGCCGTTGCTAGTTGGGGGGAGCGGGTTGTACATCCAGGCCGTGGTGCAGGGCTTGACCATTCCGCCGGTGGCACCCCAACCCGACTTGCGGCGACAGCTCTCGACCTACAGCCAAAGGGAGCGCTATCAATTCCTGCAACAGGTGGACCCGGCCAGCGCCGCCAAAATCCATCCCCACGACACCGTGCGCACTCTGCGGGCTTTGGAAGTCTATTACGTGACGGGCGTGCCCCTGTCTCACCTGCAAGGTCAACGACCCCCCACCTATCCGGTGCTGTTTCTGTACCTGGATAGCGAGTTCCTGGCCCAACGGATTGCCCAGCGCACTCAGCGGATGTTTGCCCAGGGGCTTGTGGAAGAAACCGCTGCTTTGCGCCAGAAATATGGGCCAGACCTGCCCTTGCTGAAAACGCTGGGCTACCGGGAAGTGGGCGCTTATCTGGAAGGGACAATAGACCTGGAACAAGCCCAAGCCCTGCTGATCCGCCACACCCGTCGCCTCGCCAAGCAACAACGCACCTGGTTTCGCGCCCAGGCGGGATTGGTGCGGTTAGATGCCGACCGGCCCGATTTGCTCCCTTACACCTGGCAAAAAGTCCAGGATTTTTTCACCACCATTGGCACCTAATCGGACTCGCGGGCGATCTGGCGGCACAGCAGCAACACGGGAATCATCCCCACTACCACTAGCGCCAGTGCCGGGCCGGACGCTTCCATCAACCGCGAATCCTGGGCGTACCGATACACCCGAATCGCCAGCGTGTCGAAGCCGAAGGGACGGATGATAATCGTTGCCGGCAATTCCTTCACCACGTCCACGAACACCAAAATCGCGGCGCTCACCAGGGTTCCCGCCATCAAGGGTAAATGCACCCGCACCAGCGCACTCCAGGGTTTATGTCCCAGGCTCCGCGCAGCCTCGTCCAATTCCGGCGCAATCCGGGCCAACGCTGCTTCTACTGACCCCAGCGCCAACGCCAAGTAACGCACCAGATAGGCAAAAATCAAGGCGGCGACGGTGCCCCCCACCACCATCCGTCCCAGCGTGCGGTCTAGCCAACCCAGGGTGATCAAAATGCCCACGCCAATCACCGACCCGGGCACCGCATAACCCATTGCTGCTAGCCGGGATAGCCATGCCACCGCACCGCCCCCTAGCAACCGTTGCCCGTAGCCGAGAAACAGGGCAATAGCCAGGGCCAACACCGCCGTGATGGATGCCAGCAGGCTCGTATTCCGCACCGATTCCCAAAACGTGGCGTCGAAGGTTTCCAGCCGGTAGCGCACCGCCAATTCCACCAAAACCCCGCCAGGAACGCCAAACCCAATCACCACCGGCAGAGCGCAGGTCCACCAGGCCGCTACTGCTGCTTGGCCCTTGAGCACAATCCGGGTGGCCAGTTCGCTGCTCCCTTTGTCGGCATAACGGGCCTGGCGACGGGACGCTAACTCCAGCGCCATGAGAGCAAAGACGAACAGCAGTAAACACACCGACAACTGGGTAGCAGCGATGCGGTCCCCCATGTTGAACCAGGTGCGGTAAATACCCGTCGTCAAAACCGGCACGCCAAAATAATCCACCACGCCAAAGTCCGCCAGGGTCTCCATCAGCGCCAGCGCCAACCCCGCCATGACCGCCGGACGCGCCAGGGGCAAAGCCACCCGCCAAAAGGTTTCCCAGGGGGAATGCCCCAGTAACCGGCTCGCTTCTACCAAGGCCCGCGACTGTTGCCGGAAACTCACCCGCGCCAGCAGATAGACGTAGGGGTACAGCACGCAGATGAACATCACGATGGCCCCTGGCAACGACCGGATATTCGGGAACCAGTACTGTCCCACTTGCCAGCCCGTCACCTGGCGCAACCAGCGCTGCACCGGCCCAAACACCTCCAGCAATTCCGCGTAGGCAAAGGCCAGCACATAGGCCGGCGCGGCAAAGGGCAACACCAGCGCCCATTCCCAAAACCGTCGCCCTGGAAATTCACAAACGCCTACCAGCCAGGCCGTTGCGACCCCCATAACTACCACGCCAATGCTTACGCCAGCGGCCAGGATGAGCGTATTAGTGATGTACTCTGGTAAAACCGTGCTCAGCAGGTGTTGCCACACCTCTGGGCGGGGCGTAAAGACGCTGGCCAGCACCACCAAGACGGGGATCAGAAACAAACCGGCGACGAGCAAACCACCCCAAAACCAAACCGACGACCATTGCCGCAACGGATGCACCATGCCTTACACTGGAGTA
The DNA here is from genome assembly GCA_025062155.1 of Gloeomargarita sp. SKYB120. Lineage (NCBI taxonomy): Bacteria > Bacillati > Cyanobacteriota > Cyanophyceae > Gloeomargaritales > Gloeomargaritaceae > Gloeomargarita > Gloeomargarita sp. SKYB120. Next base: position 16,398 of record JANXAM010000028.1, read on the forward strand.
CGATCTGTTGAACTTATTTTGCAATAAAGGTGACGCCAAAATGCCCACAATAGCGACACCACTTCTTCAGGTCACCGGCTTGAGCTATTGGTTTCCGCGCCAGAAGCAGCCCACTTTGACGGATATTCACTTGACCCTCGCGCCGGGGGAAATCCTTGGCTTGCTCGGGGCGTCGGGTTGTGGCAAAACCACCTTACTGCGATTAATTGCTGGTTTTATAGCACCCACCAGCGGTAGGATTGCGCTCGCAGGTCAGCCAGTCGCCGGTGACGGGCAATGGGTGCCTCCCGAACAGCGCCGGGTAGGGATGGTGTTTCAGGATTTTGCCCTGTTCCCGCACCTGCGGGTTTGGAAAAATGTCGCGTTTGGGCTAGGACATCTTTCACCAGCGGCGCGTCAAGAACGGGTCCGGCAGGTTTTAGAGCTGGTGAAATTGCAAGACTACGGCAACCGCTATCCCCATCAGCTCTCGGGCGGTCAGCAACAGCGGGTGGCGCTAGCGCGGGCCTTGGCTCCCCATCCCCGCTTGCTCCTGCTGGATGAACCCCTGTCCAACTTGGATGCCCAGGTTCGGCAACAACTGCGGCACGAAATCCGGCGGATTCTCAAGCGCACCGGCACCGGCGGGATTTTCGTCACCCACGACCAGGAAGAAGCCTTTGCTGTGTGCGACCGGGTGGCGGTGTTGCACCAGGGACGGATTGAACAGGTCGGGACGCCCGCCGAACTCTACCAAAATCCGGCGTCGCGGGTGGTGGCGGAATTGGTGACCCAGGCGAACTGGTTGCCGGCGGTGCCCCAAGGAAATGCCACCTGGCAAACGGACATTGGTTTGGTGACGGATTTGCCAGCGCCAGAACCGGTTGCCAGCCCTTGCGAGTTGATGATTCCCCAGGAGAGTGTGTGCCTAGAACCCGATGACCACGGCGAATCGGTGGTCCAGGATGGGCAGTTTCTCGGGCGCGAATATCGCTACTGTTTGACCACGCCATCGGGGCGGGAATTGCATGCACGGGTGCGCCAGGGACCCCTCCTACCAGCCGGAACGCGCGTGCGGCTGCGGGTCAAACCGGAAGGGGTGCGCGTGTTTGCCCAACCAGCGCGCTGACTTCCATGCCCGATGGACGCGACCTACGCCAGTACCAGCGACTCGCCATCCAGCCCCAGCAAATCCAGGACCAGCAGGTGCAACTTACGCCTGGGCAACGCCATTACCTGGAACGGGTCCTGCGCCTGCGAACCGGAGACTCCTTTATCGCGATGGACGGCCAGGGGCACTGGTGGCTGGCGCAATTAACTGGCCCATCCCGCGCGCAAATCGGGGAACCGCTGCCTGTGGACTGTGAACTCCCGGCACCCGTCGCACTTCTGATGGGAATTCCCAAGGGCGATGGGATAGAACAGGTGATCCGCCAGACCACGGAATTGGGTGTGCGGCAGATCATTCCCCTGCTAACCGAACGCACCCAAGTCCACCCCAGTCCGGCACGCCACCAGCGCTGGCAACGCATCGCCACGGAAGCCGCCGAACAGTCCTGGCGCCAGTGGATTCCTCGGATTGCGCCCGCCCAATCGCTGGCCGATGCCTGGTCGCAAGTGGCGACAATGCGCTGTTTGGTGTGTGCGCTGGATACCAATGCTCCCCACCTGCGCGATGTACTCGGTCCAGAACCGGAACCGCTGGCGCTATGCATCGGGCCGGAAGGGGGGTGGAGCGACACTGAAATGGCCTGGTTCCGAGCGCAGGGGGCGACGTTGGTTTCCTTGGGCAGGCGGGTGCTCCGTAGCGTCACGGCGCCGGTGGTTGCTCTGGCTCTGGTTGCGGCATCATGGGAAAGGTAGTGGGAGCGATGGGTTATGACAGTCACCTACGCCCGCGAGTGGGATTTGTCCGTGCTGTACCAGGACTTGGACGACCCTCGCTTGGAACAGGATTTACAGGACCTGCAAGCGCAAGCGACCACCTTTCGCCAGCAGTACCGGGGGCGGGTGGCGGAACTCACGCCCGAACAGGTGCGCACGGCGCTGCAAACATTGGAAGCTCTATGGGAGCGGCTGGGATACTGCTGGGCCTATCCAGCGCTGCGCTTTGCCGCTGACACCCGCCATACCCAAGCGCGGCAAGTCTTGGACCACGTGCGCCAGGCGGCTACAGCCATCGAAAACCAGGTGTTGTTTTTCGCGCTGGAATTGCAACAACTTCCATCCGAACAACTCGCCGCTTTGGCCGCCTCACCCGTGCTGGCGACTTACCGGCACTACCTAGAGCGCCTACGGTTGACCCAGCCCTACCAACTCCCCGAAGCGGTGGAACAAACCCGCAACCAGGACAGTTTGACGGGGCGGCAGGCGTTTATCCAGTTGCATACGTTGCACCAGGGGTCGTTGCGTTACCGTCCCGTGACCACGCCTGAAGGCAAAACCGCCCAACTGGAAGCGGAACTGGGCGCGTTGCTGATGCATCCCGACCCCGACACCCGTTACCAGGCCTACACCAGCATCCGGGAGCAGTTGGCCGAACACAACCTGCTCTACGGCTACATCCTCAACACCATTGCCCAGGACCACCGGTTGGAAAACCAGATGCGGGGGTATCCCTCCACCCTGGCGAAGCAATTGCTGGCCGATGAAGTGCCAGAAACGGTGTTCAACGCCATCATGCAGGGGACAGCGGCGCGTTACGACCTATTTCAACGCTACTACCGGCGCAAGGGCGACGTGCTGGGGATGAAAATCCGCACCTGTGACGTGATAGCGCCTTGGCCAACCACGCAACCAGTGGACTTGCAGGTGGACTACGACCGGGGGGTGGAACTGCTGCTGGCGGCGTTGGAGCAATTCAGTCCAGCGTACCGGCAACGGGCGGAAACATTTTTCCGGCGGCGGTGGGTGGATGCCCAAGTGCGACCGGGGAAACAGGGCGGGGCCTTTTGTTCCTACGTGCATGGCAAAAATAGTTTTCTGCTGCTTTCGTACACCGATGATTACAATTCCCTGTTCACGCTGGCCCATGAACTCGGGCATGGGTTGCATTTCGCCTGGATTGGGGAAAACCAAACCTATTTCAACAGCAATCCCCCGATGGTCTTGGCGGAAGTGGCATCGGTCTTTAACGAGTTATTACTGCTGGACTATTTACTGGCCCAAGCCCATGACCAGCGGGATTTACAGCGCGTTTTGCTGGTGCGCTTGATTGAAGACCAATTGAATTTGTTGTTCCGGCAAAGCACCATTAGCCGCTTGGAATTAGCGATTCATGAACGGGCCGCCCAAGGAAGTTTTGACCACGAATTTGTCAATCAAACCTGGCTGGCGCTCTATCAACAACTGTGTGGTGACGCCGTGGACGTTTTGCCGGAACACGCGGTGGACTGGGCGCGGATTAGTCACATCTTTTTCAAACCCTTTTATTGCTACCAGTACACAGCGTCCAGCATCGTGAGCCTGGCCTGTTACCAGCAATATCGCCAGCACGGTCAGGACTTTATCCCAGGTTATTCGGAGTTGCTGGCCAGCGGCGGCTCGCAGGACCAGATTGCAGCACTACGACAGTATGTGGGGGTGGATTTAACGCAACCGGCGACGATCACGGCGGCTTTGGACACGATTGCGGAATTGCTGGACCGGCTAGAAGCAACGCTGTGACCCTGATAAGCTGAAGGGAGTGGGGTTCGGAGTCCGTACCGTTGTCAGCCGCAACGTCGAATGACGAGGCCTGTTTGCAAGCGCTGGTGCGAGCGATAGAGAAATTGCAGGCCACCACCGCCCTGGAACAGGTCTGGCATCAGGGTGCGGCGTACTTGGCCCAGGAGTTGCAAGCGGCGTTGGCCGTCAATGGACGCCAGGGACAGGTGTGGGTATGGCTGGCCAGTTACGACCCTGTGCGCAAAACCCTGGTGGGACGCGATGGCGTGGTGCCCAACCCCAAGGAAGAAGGGACATTGTTGCGCCAGCGGTTGGAAATCACGGCGGGTGATGTCTGGCAACAGGTATTGGAACAGGGACAACCACTCGATATTCCCGACTGGAACAAAGAAGCCCGCCGGGGCGAATGGGTCCATCGGATGAGTCGCTGGCGACCGGTGGGGGCCAGTGTGTACCCATTGCCGGGCGGTATGGGCATTGCCTTTTTGGGGATTTCCGAGTGGGGGGCGACCCTGCGACCGGATGGCAAGCTGCGGGTGCGTTTGTTTCTCCGCGAACTGACCCAGCAATTGCAACGGCTACAGGAGCGGCAGAAACGGCAACAAACCCAGCAGGCGGGGGAATTTCTCATCCAAGTGATGGACAAATGTCGCCAGCAAAAGGGGTACCACGAACGCTTGGCTGTGGTCATCGAACAACTGCACCAGGCGGTGGGAGCGGACCAAACCCTGCTGTACGCCTACGACGAACGCGCCAGTCAGTTCACCCTGAAAACCAGCGCCCCCCGTTTACGCCGGGACGACGTGATCCCCCTAGCGGTGCTGCGAGGGCTGTACCAAGAATTGTTGCTGGCCGAAAGAGTCGTGATTCCCGATGCGAGCCAGGCAGAACGGATGGCTATCGGCGCCCAGTTTTGGCAGCAGTACCATGCTCAAGCCCTCATTGCCGCTCCCATCTATGCCCCTGAATCGAAACAGTTGCTGGGGTTTTGCGCCTGTTTGAGTCGTCAACCCCGACCCTGGGATGCCTTTGCCGAGACGGCTGTTCAGGGCGTTGCCCAACTCATCGCGCTGCTATCGTCCTTGGCCGATTTATCCCAAACCCTGATGCGACTGGAAACTGAACAGAAGGTGCATATCGGCATCGCCCAAGCGATTTACGGCACACAAGACTGGCAACAGGCGCTCAAAACGGCGGGACAAATTCTCGACCAGCACCTACCGGGCGACCGCTGGTTGTTGTTGCACCAGAATCCTGACAGCCGTCACTACGACATTGTGCATCAGAGTTTCAAGAAGCGACCGATTGTAGGGCCATTAGCTGCTCTACACGAACTCGATTACGAAGCCTTGAGCCGCGACCATCCCGTGCTGGCCGTCCCCAACTGGCAAACGGACTTAAAACTGATGACCTGGCGGCAAACCCTGCAGAATCAAGGGGTGCAAGCTGTCTTGGCTGCCAATGCGGTACCGGAACGACCACCAGAAATCTTATTGGTTTTAACCTGCTCCCAACCCTACGCCTGGAGTCTCCAGGACCGTCAATTTGCCCAGGCGGTGGCGCGACAGTTGGGGGTAGTGGCGCGGCAATGGTATCTCCATCAGGCACAGGCGTCCCAAACCCGTCTCTACCAAGCGCTGGCGCAGGCGTTGACACTGGTAGAAAAGCCATCGGCGTTGGTGCAATATCTGGCCCAAGCCTTGGACGTGCCCCAGGTGGCTTTGGTGACGTGGGCTGCAGGCGCTCAGACCGGTCAAGTGGTGGTCGCCCATCCCCACCATGAACCGTTTGCCGTGGTGACTGACACAGACATTTCGCTCGATGATGATCCGTTCATTCAACAGGTCATTCGCCAATCAGAACCCTGGGTGCAAAGTGGCGTAGATTTGGAACCCGAAACGCGGCGGTGGTTGACCGGCCCAGGGATTGAGCGAATTTTAGCCGTACCCATTGGTGAACCGGCGCAAGCTCTGCTGATGTTACTAGACCGCGGGCAAGACCCTTGGCCGTCCCCAATGGTTCATCTCTTGCAAGTCCTGGCTCAGGTCATGGCGCGGGAGCAGTCCTTCAGGCAACGGTTGCAAGACTGGCAACAGGGCTACTTGGAATTGGCGTGCCAGGATTGGTGGCGGCAATGCCTATGGCCGGAATGGGCGGCTGAGATAAGCAGCTTGATTCCTGAGCAATGGCCGGCAAAAGCACAACAGGCTCGCCGGTGGCTGCAACCCGACCTGTCCCTGCATCTCCAGCCGGTGCCGTTAGCGGGGTTATTGCGGCGGGTGTCGGCGCGGGTGCAAGACCTGATGAATGAACGGCAAGTCTGGTTTCGCGTGCATCAGCAGGGGCCAGAAAAAGCGCAGGTCCTAGGGGACGGGGAACGGTTGGAATTTATCCTGGCGGAATTGCTGCGTTTTGCCTGCCAGCGTTCTCCCCAGCAGGGACGGGTGGATATTTGGTGCCAACTTGTTTCCAACGGCCTGATGGAAGTCGCGATTACCGATTACGGCCCCATCCCCGAAACGCTGCTGGAGCAACTACGCCCAGACCATCCCGACCCCCTGAGCAAGGGTGTGTTGAACACGTCGCCGATGCGGGAACTCTTCTTGTGCCGGTTGCAGGTGCAACAGATGGGCGGCGAACTGTTTTACGAAAAATTACCGGATCAACGCTTTTCCAGTCGCCTGTGGCTCTCCCTGGCCCTATGAACCGGCGGTGGCTCCTGGGGTTGACGGTTCTCTCACTCGTGGCGTGGTTGATCCGTCTGGACAATGTACCGCTGCGGGATGTGGATGAAGGTCAAGTTGCTCTGGTGGCGCGGGATATTTTTTGCACGGGCAACTGGTTGTTCCCCACCCGCATGGGCGAACCCTATCTCAACAAACCGCCGCTGGTGCATTGGTTAACCGCTGCTGCCTATCACTTGGGGGGGATAACCGACTGGACAACCCGCTTACCGGCGGCCTTATTGAGTGCGCTGGCTGTGCCAGGGATGTACGTTTTGGGGTGGCAAGTCTTTGGTCAAGAATTCGCGGCGCGCTGGTCAGCTTTGGTGTTTTTGACCCTGTTGCCGGTGGTGCGACACGGGCGCTTGGCGATGTTGGATGGCACAGTGGTCACCGGCTTGGTCTGGCTATTGGTGGCCACCGCACTCACTCGACAGCAAGTGCGCTGGAGTTGGGTGATGGGGTTGCTGCTGGGACTGCTGGCCTTGACCAAAGGGTTAATTGCGGTGCCGCTAGGGGTGATTGCGCTGGCCTTTTTGCTGTGGGATAGTCCCCAGGTACTCAAAAAGCCAAGGTTTTGGGTGGGATTGGTGTTGGGAACGTTACCTGGGCTGAGTTGGTTTATGCTGCAACTTCTTCACTATGGTCCTGTGTTCATCCGAGAGCACTTGGTGAAACAAAGCCTCGCCCGCACCTGGGAAGTGGTCGGTGGTGAACCGGGTCCCCCCTGGTATTACGTGCAGCACTTGTTTTTCCACAGTTGGCCCTGGTTTTTCTTTTGGCCGCTGGGGTTGGTCAATGCCTGGCGAAACCGGGATGAATCCTGGGCGAAATTGAGCCTACTGGGAACTGGGATATTTCTGGGCGTTATCTCAGCGATGACCACAAAAATCACCTGGTATGTGATGCCCGTATATCCCTTTTTTGCCTTGACGGTGGGAGCCTACATCACTCAAATCTGGCAATGCAAAGTTATCTGGCCGCGCTGGTGGGCTTATGTATTTGGGTTCTTAACAGTGGGAGCGATTGGCACCGGAATTTACTACGGGCTAATCGTAGGGCAATTAGAGTTGCTCGGAGTACTGCTGATATTAACAATGACGCTAGCAGGAACTACTTGGTATCTCTGGCGACAAAAGCGGCAGTTTCTGGTGATATTAACAGGGGGCTTTTACTTATCCATCGTGGCTTTGATGACCACCCCCTATTGGAACTGGGAATTGAATAACTCCGAATTTGCTGTGAAACCCGTCGCCCAATTGGTGAGAGAATTTGTCCCACCCAACTATGACGTCTATATTTCCCGTCATCACAGCCGGAGAACCTTGGATTTTTACAGTGGCCGGCGCATCGAAGCCCATCCCAAAGAAAAACTAGTGGAGTTCTGGCAAGCGCGTTCACCCCGTCCCTTTTTACTCATCAAGACCAAAGAGTTAAGCCAGTTCAATTTACCAGGGCATCGCGTTTACGGCCAAGCAGAAAACTACACGCTTGTCGGCCCAGATGTTGGGTTTACACCCAAACCCATGCCTGCAAAGTGTCCATTACCGAAGTTGTGATTAAGTGTTTCAATCTGTTTCAATTTCAATCCCGCATACCGGGATAAGGACTTTGAGACTTTGCGTTTCATCACGACTCCCGCAAGATTTGGCAGTTTCAATCCCGCATACCGGGATAAGGGCTTTGAGACGCAATAATTCCCCCAAAGACGCCCAGAAAGCCTGCAGCGTTTCAATCCCGCATACCGGGATAAGGACTTTGAGACGGTCGGGCGAAGCCTGGGCGAAGGTCGGGCGCTGTGTTTCAATCCCGCATACCGGGATAAGGACTTTGAGACCAGGTCGAATTTTGTCACCCTGGGCAGCCGCAAGAGAGTTTCAATCCCGCATACCGGGATAAGGACTTTGAGACTCGAAGAACTTTACAGTTCTGACCCTTATAGGGGTCGGGTTTCAATCCCGCATACCGGGATAAGGACTTTGAGACATTGGCCAGTAGCGTGGATTCTTTCAGTAGGTCGTTGTTTCAATCCCGCATACCGGGATAAGGACTTTGAGACTCCGCCAGCGGGTAATCAAACTCCTGGGTCTGAATTGTTTCAATCCCGCATACCGGGATAAGGACTTTGAGACCTGCTGCTGGCTGCGTTCTGGAGGACGAAATAATGGTTTCAATCCCGCATACCGGGATAAGGACTTTGAGACTCGGCGGGCGCTCGCCTTTGCCCGGGTGCGTGGCAAAGTTTCAATCCCGCATACCGGGATAAGGACTTTGAGACAGTTAAGGTGGGGCAACTTGTCCCAATTTAAAGAAAGTTTCAATCCCGCATACCGGGATAAGGACTTTGAGACCGCCCGACTCTGCGCCCGACCCTGCACTCTTGACAATTCGTTTCAATCCCGCATACCGGGATAAGGACTTTGAGACTAATGGCTGTTATCGTTTTGTTCATGGGCTTTCGAGTTGTTTCAATCCCGCATACCGGGATAAGGACTTTGAGACTTGGGACTTTCGGCATCCCAAACACTACCTGGTGGAGTTTCAATCCCGCATACCGGGATAAGGACTTTGAGACACTCAAATGTTCCACTGGGTGCTAAAGGAAGCGAAAGTTTCAATCCCGCATACCGGGATAAGGACTTTGAGACCGCTATGAACCTGTCAACCAGCAGGCGGTGGAAGCTGTTTCAATCCCGCATACCGGGATAAGGACTTTGAGACGGATAGCCCGAGCATCGGGCTATTCGACCAAAACCGGGCGTTTCAATCCCGCATACCGGGATAAGGACTTTGAGACGCTAGACATAAATTCAGCCAGTGTAGAACAGATTCAGAAGTTTCAATCCCGCATACCGGGATAAGGACTTTGAGACTCTCCTTAATGCACATTCCCTGTTTTGCCAATTTAAGGTTTCAATCCCGCATACCGGGATAAGGACTTTGAGACCATTGACTACCCCCTCACGGTCGAAGTGCCAAAAGGTTTCAATCCCGCATACCGGGATAAGGACTTTGAGACCTTGGACAATCTTCGAGAGATCGCTTCTCTCGAGGAGCTGTTTCAATCCCGCATACCGGGATAAGGACTTTGAGACGGCAAGACCACGACCCTGGTGCACTTGGCTAAGTTGTTTCAATCCCGCATACCGGGATAAGGACTTTGAGACAACGTTACCATCGTTGCCGCCGTTGTTCATCCTTCCGTTTCAATCCCGCATACCGGGATAAGGACTTTGAGACAGGCCGCCTGGCGGACCTTGTGGTCCCTGTGGTCCTGGTTTCAATCCCGCATACCGGGATAAGGACTTTGAGACCAAGGTCTTGCCAAAACTACGGGTAACCATAGGTCATGTTTCAATCCCGCATACCGGGATAAGGACTTTGAGACACATCCGGCGTTCCCGACCCTGGTAGGAATACTTGGTTTCAATCCCGCATACCGGGATAAGGACTTTGAGACGGATTCCCATGCGTTGACTTGGTGGGCGAGCACTGGGCAGTTTCAATCCCGCATACCGGGATAAGGACTTTGAGACTTTGGTGACTTTCATCTAGGCGCGCCTGTGAAGATAGTTTCAATCCCGCATACCGGGATAAGGACTTTGAGACGCCCAGCTTTTAGCTAAGGCCCGCGCCTACCAGAAGGCTGTTTCAATCCCGCATACCGGGATAAGGACTTTGAGACTGCTATCGGAGAATATCTGCTACTGGAAACGGATAATGTTTCAATCCCGCATACCGGGATAAGGACTTTGAGACCTGGAACCCTACGGAACCTTCCTGGAAGCCTTCTGGGTTTCAATCCCGCATACCGGGATAAGGACTTTGAGACTCTTCTAGCCATAATAATTCCATCAGAAAGTAAGTAGTGTTTCAATCCCGCATACCGGGATAAGGACTTTGAGACCAGCTAGGCCAGTGGCAATTGCTGGTGTGGCGTGGGGTTTCAATCCCGCATACCGGGATAAGGACTTTGAGACATAGGGATGCTATCTGGGCCGCCGCTGTCCACGCCGTTTCAATCCCGCATACCGGGATAAGGACTTTGAGACGTGCGTATTCCACCGTCATACCGTGAAGAATTGGAACGTTTCAATCCCGCATACCGGGATAAGGACTTTGAGACATGACCAGGCATTGCTAGGTGGAGATGGCTTGACTGTTTCAATCCCGCATACCGGGATAAGGACTTTGAGACGTTTCACCACTGGTGGTGATTGTTAGTACAATTGCACGTTCCAATCCCGCATACCGGGATAAGGACTTTGAGACGTTGAGGACTATGCCTTAACGGCGGTTGTTCCGGAGTTTCAATCCCGCATACCGGGATAAGGACTTTGAGACCCACACTAATAAGCTACGTTCCGACAATCCTATAGGTTTCAATCCCGCATACCGGGATAAGGACTTTGAGACTCCTACAGCGCCTGCGGGCTGTCCTGCAGGGTCAGCTTTGTTTCAATCCCGCATACCGGGATAAGGACTTTGAGACGATAAGTTGTTTGCAAGCTTGCGTCGCCGTTAAATAGAGTTTCAATCCCGCATACCGGGATAAGGACTTTGAGACCCAGCCTAGAATGGAGCTTATCAGAGCTGTTCTTTGGTTTCAATCCCGCATACCGGGATAAGGACTTTGAGACTCCGCGCCTGGAAAGGC
>JANXAM010000029.1 GCA_025062155.1 Gloeomargarita sp. SKYB120
GTTCAATCGAAAATCTGCAATCCTTGGTCAATGAAACTATCCGTAGCTTATGTCAAGTTTTGTGATTTTAGCTATAGTTTCCATCGGTCTAAGGTCATCAAGCAAGTGGTAGAGTTGGCTGGGTGTGAATTATTCGCCAGATTTGAATCCGGTTGATTGAGCAAAAGGTGCGTAAGTTACAGGTGAGTCCAATCGAAAATCTGCAACTCTTAGTCAATGAAACTATTTGTAGATTATGTCAAGTTTCGTGATTTTAGCTATAGTTTTCACCGGTCTGCAGCGGTCAGACAAGCGGTGGAAGCGGCTGGGTGTCACTTGGTTTATTTACCAGATTTGAATCCGATTGAGCAGGTGTGGTCTCGGCTAAAACAGTGGGTCAGTCATGCGTGGAGTTTAACCAAGCAGAATCGACGTTCTCTTGGGGATAAAGCTGTCTTATATGTCAACCTTTATCGGCTTAGCTATGTCTATGCTTGTCACATCCTAGAGTCGCAGGGCGTAGCCCCATCCCTGGTTTTGCTGTCATCTCTCTGACAAACTTAAGCGGCTCAGCTATAAGTTTGTCGCGGACAGACCAGGGTTAGCAGCTCAGGGATTTCAGTCGTCACCCATGTCAAACATGCTCCAGAATAATGGTTACCTTGCACACGCCAGCGGGGCGGGGATTCCTGACTGACAAATGTCTCAAAACTGCTTGAAAATATCGCCCGGAACGCCCTGTTGTCACACAACCATTACATGTCCCGCTAACCGGCGGAGACGTGCTCCCTGACTTGACGCTCAATTTAATCCCTATTTTAGGGGGCTTGTCTCCTTGAGCCGCATACTCAAATCGAGCCAACGGGCCTGGGTAATCGGCGCACTGGTGGCAATGTAATCCACCCCGGTCGCAGCTATCGCCAACAAGTTCTCCAGCGTGATGTTGCCAGAAGCTTCAATCTTGATATGGGGGTGACTTTGGCGGATCAATTGCACCGCCTGTTGAAGTTGTTCGGGCGTCATATTGTCCAGCAAAATGCGTTGGGGTTCACAGGCCAGGGCTTCGGGAATTTGCTCTAGATGCTCCACTTCAATTTCCAAACCCAACGGGTGAGGGGTATGTTGCCGAATCGCCTCCACCGCCCGGCGAATTCCACCTGCAACCGCAATGTGATTTTCTTTCACCAGAACCGCATCATCCAGACCCAACCGGTGATTTAAACCGCCGCCAACCCGAATCGCGTACTTTTCCAGCAGGCGTAGCCCCGGCGTGGTCTTGCGGGTATCCACCACCTGCACGCCCGTCCCCTGCAACCGCTCAACGTACTGCCGCGTCAAGGTGGCAATGCCGCTCAGGCGCATCACGATGTTCAAAGCCACCCGTTCTCCCATGAGCAGGGCATTGGTCGGCCCCTGCACCAGCGCCACCACCTGACCAGCAGTCACCACTGTGCCTTCAGCCACCTGGGGAACAAATGCCACCTGCGGGTCTAGCCAGTAGAACAACCGCGCCGCGACCGGTAACCCTGCGATCACGCCCGCCGCCTTTGCCTGCCAGAAACCTTCACTGGTACCCTGGAGACCCAATCCCAACGTCGTCTGGTCGCCCCGTCCCACGTCCTCCCGCAACCAAGACTTCAGCGTCTCGTCCAATAAAAACCAGGGCAAACCGGCCAGGGAGTCGGCAAGTCCAGTCATGGGCAGCCATTACGACGTTGACCGTTTTCGGGTAAAATTTTAACCTAGCCTTTGCGTCGGAAATAGCATTTTATGGACGTCACTCGGGGTCGCACCCCTACAGCTCAAGAAACCTTTGCCCAGATGGCCCAGGCCGCTGGTTTGCGGGGGCGAGTTTTACTCACGCTCGGTATTCTCATCGTGGCGCGCTTGGGCATCTTCATCCCGGTCCCCGGCATTGACCGCCAGGCGTTTGCCGAGAGCATCGCCCGCAACCCAGTGATTGGGTTTTTGGATATTTTTGCCGGTGGAGGCTTGTCCACGCTGGGGATTTTTGCCCTGGGGATTTTGCCCTACATCAACGCCTCCATCATCCTGCAAATTTTGGCGGCGGCCATTCCTGCGCTCGAACGCTTGCAAAAAGAAGAGGGGGAAGCGGGACGACGGAAAATTTCCCAGATTACCCGCTATGTGGCCCTTGGCTGGGCGATTCTTCAAAGCACGCTTCTAGCCAGTACCTGGGTGCGTCCTTTTGCCTACCATTTCGGACCAGCGTTTGTCATCAAAACAGCGCTGGTGTTAACCGCTGGCTCGATGTTTGTGATGTGGTTGTCGGAGGTGATTACTGAACGGGGGATTGGCAACGGAGCGTCGCTGTTGATTTTTGTGGGGATTGTGGCGGGCCTGCCGGTCTCAATCAACCGCACGATTGAGTGGGTCAAAAGCGGCGGCAGCGTCGGTAGCGTGATTGTACTGGTGCTGGCCTTCTTGGCGATGATTGTGGGGATTGTGTTTGTGCAGGAAGGCATCCGGCGAATTCCCATCGTTTCGGCGCGGCGGCAAGTGGGACGCAAGTTTTATCGGGAACAACAGAGTTATTTACCCTTGCGGTTGAACCAGGGGAATGTGATGCCAATTATTTTTGCGTCAGCGATGCTGGTGCTACCTGCATCCCTAGCCCAATTCACCGGCAATCCGGTGCTGGTGCAAGTTGCCACTTATCTTTCTCCCACTGGACCCATGCCGTTGCTGTATGTGCTGTTTTACTTGGCGCTGATTTTGATGTTCAGCTACTTCTACACTAGCTTGATCCTGAACCCGGTGGACATGGCCCAGAATTTGAAAAAGATGGGTTCGACGATTCCTGGCATTCGCCCCGGCAAGGCCACCAGCGAGTACTTAGAAAAGGTGCTAAACCGGTTAACATTTCTGGGAGCGATTTTCCTGGGGTTGGTCGCCATTCTCCCAACCGCCGTTGAAAGCGCCACGCGAGTGACAACCTTCCAGGGGTTTGGGGCTACATCGTTGTTGATCATTGTGGGGGTGGCGATTGATACGGCCAAGCAGATTCAAACCTTTGTCATCTCCCAGCGCTACGAGGGGATGGTGAAACAGTAGTACCTATGCCGCGCGTGATCTTGATGGGGGCGCCGGGTTCGGGCAAGGGCACCCAGGGGGAAATTCTGTCGCAAATGTGGGGAGTCCCGCGTCTTGCGCCGGGGGATATTTTCCGGGACCATATCCGCCGGGGGACGCCCCTAGGCCAGGCGGTCAAACGCTACAGCGACGCGGGGATGTTGGTGCCGGACGAGGTGGTGATCCAGGTGATGCAGGAGCGACTGACCGCTCCCGATGCCCAAGCCGGTTGGATTTTAGATGGCTTTCCCCGCACCGTGCCCCAGGCGGAAGCATTAGACGAACTGCTGGCGCGTTTGGGTCAACCCTGCGACGCCATCATCAACCTAGAGGTGCCGGAGGAAGTGTTACTACCCCGATTGCTGCAGCGCGCCAAGGAACAAAACCGGGCCGACGACACGCCAGAGGTGATCCAAAACCGCCTGCGGGAGTACTACAGCAAAACCCAACCCCTGCTGGATTTTTACAGGGAGCGGGTGATTCGTATCGACGGCACCCAGCCCATTCCCCAGGTGACCGCCCAGATTCAGGCACATTTGGCGGCGACCTGTTAGGCTATAAATAGGTAATTCTTTGCAGAGGGAGGCGAGTCTGCTTGTCTAAACAGGACCTGATTGAAATGGAAGGGACAGTGACCGAGTCCTTGCCCAACGCCATGTTCCGGGTGGACTTGGACAATGGCTTCAACGTGCTGGCCCACATCTCCGGCAAAATCCGGCGCAACTACATCAAAATCTTGCCAGGCGACCGGGTGAAAGTGGAATTGACCCCCTACGACTTGACCAAGGGCCGCATCACCTTCCGCCTGAAGAAAAAATAGTCCCTATTGACAAGGACGCCCCTTGCCAGTATTATTATGATTTTGCTGTGGCTATGGGTAAGGGGTTATGAAGGTGCGGGCTTCGGTCCGGCGGATGTGTGAAAAATGTCGGGTGATTCGCCGGAGGGGGCGGGTCACGGTCATCTGCAGCAACCCCAAGCACAAGCAGCGGCAAGGTTAGTGCGTTGGCGAGGGGCAAGTGGCACGGATTGCAGGTGTGGACATTCCCCGCGAGAAGCGGGTTGAGGTGGCCCTGACTTACATCTACGGGATTGGGCTGACCCGGTCGCGGCAGATCTTAGCGGCGACAGGGATTAACCCGGACACCCGGGTCAAAGACCTGACGGACCAACAGGTGGCAGCGCTGCGGGAGTACATTGAGCGAAACTACCAGGTGGAAGGGGACCTGCGCCGGGTCGAGGCCATGAATATCAAGCGGCTGATGGATATTGGCTGCTACCGAGGTCGGCGGCATCGGCTAGGGTTGCCTGTGCGCGGTCAACGCACCCGCACCAATGCCCGCACTCGCAAGGGGGTGCGCAAAACCGTGCCCGGTAAGAAGAAGGCGACGGCGAAGAAGTAGCGTTGTAGGGAGTAGGGGCTATGGCACCGCAGAAAAAAGGGGGCGCTCGCAAGCAGAAAAAAAATGTACCCAATGGGATTGCCCACATTCAGTCCACCTTTAACAACACCATCGTGACGATTACCGACCCCAAGGGAGATGTGATCGCCTGGTCGTCAGCCGGGGCCAGCGGGTTTAAGGGGGCTAAAAAGGGAACGCCCTTTGCCGCCCAGGTGGCCAGCGAAAATGCGGCGCGGCAGGCGATGGAACATGGGATGCGGCAGGTGGAGGTGATGGTGTCCGGACCAGGTTCGGGACGGGAAACGGCGATCCGGGCCTTACAGGCGGCGGGTTTGGAAATTACCCTGATTCGGGATGTGACGCCGATTCCCCACAACGGTTGTCGTCCCCCCAAGCGGCGGCGGGTATAGGTTGTTGACCTAGCGGGAGGGTGCTATGGCGCAGTTCAAAGTGGAAGTTGTCGAAACGTCAGGGCAACAGCAGTACGGGCGTTTCGTCCTGGAACCACTACACCAAGGTCAAGGCACAACGGTTGGCAACGCTTTGCGGCGAGTGCTTTTGGGAGACCTCGAGGGCGCAGCCATTACGGCGGTGCATATCGAGGGAGTCACCCACGAGTTTTCTACCGTGCCAGGGCTGCGGGAGGACGTGCTGGAGTTGATGCTGAATCTCAAGGAGGTGGTGCTGCGCAGCCACAGCCCGGAGCGGCAACTGGGACGCCTGGAGCGGGTACAGGGGCCGATGATCATCACGGCGGGGCATTTGAAATTGCCGCCGGAGGTGGAGGTAGTGCATCCCACGCAGTACATTGCAACCCTGGCGGAGGGTCACACCCTGGAGATGGAGTTTTATGTGGAGCGGGGGCGCGGCTATCGCCTGCAGGACGGTAGCCGTAAGGACAACACGTCGGTGGACTTTCTCCAGATTGATGCGGTGTTTATGCCGGTGCGGCGGGTGAACTGGCAGGTGGAAGAGTTCCGCGGGGAAGATGGCTTCCTGAAAGACCGGCTGATCCTGGAGGTCACCACAGACGGGAGTATCAGCCCCAAGGAGGCGGTGAGTCAAGCGGCGCATATCCTAGTGGACTTATTCGCTCCTTTGCGCACCATTACCGGATTAGAACCGGTTGACAGCGGCCAGACCTCCGAGGAGGACAAAATTGGCCAAATTCCCATCGAAGAACTGCAACTGTCGGTGCGGGCTTACAACTGCCTGAAACGGGCGCAGATTCACACGGTGGCCGATTTGCTCAACTACAGCCAGGAGGAGCTGCTGGAGATCAAAAACTTTGGCCAGAAGTCGGCGGAAGAGGTGATCGAGGCGCTGCAAAACCGCTTGGGCATTGTGTTACCCAAAGAAAAGGCGTAAGGAGGCATACAGACGATGCGGCATGGCAAACGCATTCCCCGGCTGAGTAAACCGGCAGACCAGCGCAAGGCCCTCCTGCGGGCCTTAACGACGGCGTTGCTCCGTCATGGGCGCATCACCACCACTAAGGCGCGAGCCAGAGCCGTGCGGGCGCAGGTGGACCGGATGATTACCTTGGCCAAGGACGGGTCCCTGGCGGCGCGGCGGCGGGCTTTGGGGTACATCTACGACAAACAACTAGTCCACGCTCTGTTTGCGGAGGCTCCCGAACGCTATGGCAACCGGCCTGGAGGGTACACCCGCATCATCCGCACCATCCCCCGTCGAGGCGACAACGCAGAGATGGCGATTATTGAGCTGGTTTAGCGTTGCCTAGGGTTGCGCTCCTGCTGCAGTACGTCGGCACGCATTTCCACGGCTGGCAGTCCCAACCGGGCCAACGCACGGTGCAGGGAGTTTTAGAGGAAACAATTGCTCAAATTACGGGACAACCCGCCCAGGTCATCGGCGCCGGGCGGACAGACACAGGGGTGCATGCGGCGGGTCAGGTTGCTCATTTTGATGCGCCGGCTTGGATCCCCCCGGAACGCTGGGCGGTGATACTCAACGCACGGTTGCCGGACGATGTGCTGGTGCGGGCCAGTGTACCGGTGCCGGCGCAGTGGCATGCCCGGTTTTCCGCCCGCTGGCGGCGGTATCGCTATTGCCTGTACACCGAACGGCAGAACAATCTATTTACTGCGCCCTTTTGCTGGCATTACTACTATGCGCCGTTGGACGTGGACCGGATGCGGGCGGCCCTGGAACCGCTAGTGGGCCACTGGGAACTGACAGCCTTTCACCGCAGCAATTCGGGGCGCGACCACTCCTGGGTGGAGGTGCAGGACGTGGCCTGCTGGCGGCAAGATGCCTGGGTCTATATCGAGGTGCAGGCCAATGCCTTTTTGTATGGGATGATGCGGTTATTGGTGGGGATGCTGGTGGAGGTAGGCCGGGGCTGGCGGTCTGTTGGCGAATTTACGGCCCTGTGGCAACAGCAACGGCGGGAGGAAGTGAAGTACGCTGCGCCGGCACGGGGGTTGACTCTGTTGCGGGTCGGTTACGATGATCCCTATCTGTTTCCCCCATCGCTTGTGGAAACCGCCATGCCCCTGTGGGAGACCCAGCCGGTTGCCCGTGTTATCATGAAGTAAGACTGTGCTATGACCCATCCCGTTATCCCACAGGTTTTGGCATTGGCTCGGCCCATCGGGGAATCTCTGGGTTTAGAGGTGGTGGGAGCATCGTTTCACACGAACCAGGTGCCGCCGGTTTTGCGGATTGACATTCGTCATCCCTATCAGGACACGGGTCTGGACGATTGCGAGCGTATGACCCAGGCCCTGTCGCCGGCTCTGGATGCAGTGGATTGGTTTCCCGAAGCCTATATCCTGGAGGTATCCAGCCCCGGTGTGGGGGAGGAATTGGTAACCGACCGGGACTTCCAAGTGTTTCAGGGGTTTGCGGTCCAAGTGGAGTTGCACACCCCTTATCGAGGCCGTCGGGAATGGCGGGGACGGTTGCTGCGCCGGGACGCCGAAGCGGTGCTGCTCAACCAACGGGGACGCACAGTGCGTTTGTTGCGGGCATGGGTGGCACGGGTAATGCTGACCACCGATGACCAGGATGACTAACTTTCGACCACACCCAATTGAATAACCCCTATGTCTATCATCAATCTCCCGAATTTGAAGGAACTGATTGACGAAATTAGTCGCACGCACAACCTGCCCAAAGCCGAGTTGCAGGAGGCGCTCCGCGAGGCGCTGCTGAAGGGATACGAAAAACACCGGCGGGCCAAGGAGTTGAACAAACGGGAATTCAGCGATGACTATTTCCGCAACTTTGATGTGGAGCTGGACCTGGAGGAAGGCGGGTTTCGCATTCTGGCGGAAAAAACGATTGTGGAGGAAGTGAAAGACCCGGACCACGAGGTGGCGCTGGCGGAAGTCAAACCGTTTATCCCCGAAGCCCAGGTGGGGGGTACGGTGGTGTTGGATGTGTCGCCCGACGACCGGCGCGAACTGGGACGCATGGCGGCGATGCAGACCAAACAGGTGTTTCACCAACTGCTGCGGGAACTCAAGCGCCGTTTGATCCAAGAAGAATTCCAAGACTTGGAAGGCACGGTGTTGTCGGGGCGGATTCTCCGGTTTGAACGGGGGTCCTGGATTGTTGGCGTGACCAGCGGTTACAACCAGACCGAAGTGGAGGCGGAGTTACCCAAGAAAGAGCAATTGCCGAACGACAATTACCGCCCCGGCGCCACCTACAAGTTCTACCTGAAGCAGGTGCATACAGGCCCCCACAAGGGTCCCCAACTAGTGGTTTCGCGAGCAGATGCGGGGTTGGTGGTGTACCTGTTTGCCAACGAAGTGCCGGAGATGGAGGACGAAATTGTGCGGATTGTGGCGGTAGCGCGGGAAGCCAATCCCCCTACGCCCAAAGTTGGGCCGCGCACCAAGATTGCTGTTGATACCCTGGACCGAGACGTGGACCCGGTGGGCGCATGTATCGGGGCGCGGGGGTCGCGGATTCAGGCGGTGGTCAACGAACTGCGGGGCGAAAAAATTGACGTGGTGCGGTGGTCTCCCGACCCGGCGACGTATATTGCCAACGCCTTGAGTCCCGCCCAGGTCGAAGCGGTGCGCCTGGTGGACCCGGATGGCCGCCAAGCCCACGTGCTGGTGGATGAAAAGCAGTTGAGCCTAGCCATCGGCAAAGAAGGGCAAAATGTCCGGCTGGCGGCGCGGTTGACGGGCTGGAAGATTGACATCAAGGACAAAAACAAGTACGACGCGGCGGCGGAAGATGCCCGGATTCAGGAAATCATCGCCGAGCGGGAACGCCAGCGCGAACAGGCAGCCGATTAGCCGATGCCACCTGGTTGGCGACGCTGTCTCAGTTGCCGAACGGTAGGGCCGCGAGAACAGTTCTGGCGGGTGGTGCGGTTGCATCCGTCGCATCAGGTAGTGCTCGACCAGGGGATGGGCCGCTCCGCCTACCTGTGCCCCAAGCGGGAGTGCCTGCAGTATGCGCAGCAAAAAAATCGCCTAGGCAAGGCCCTGAAAGCGCCCGTCCCCCCAGAGATTTATGCCGCCTTGTGGGCGCGGCTCAACACAGCCGGTCCTGCACCAGACAACCGTCCTCCAGATGCACAATCCGGTCCGCAATGTCCAGAATCCGGTGGTCGTGCGTAACCAGCAAAATCGCAGCGCCCTGTTCCTTGGCTAGACGCTGCAACAGGTCCACCACTTCCCGCCCGCTTTTGCTGTCAAGGGAGGCGGTGGGTTCGTCGGCCAGGATCAGCCGGGGATGGGCCACCAACGCTCGCGCTATCGCTACCCGTTGCTTTTGACCGCCAGAGAGATCGTGGGGGTAGCTGTCGCACTTGTCAGCCAGACCCACTTGCGCCAGCATCGCTTCGGCCATGGCTTTGGCTTTCGCCGGCGGGATATGGGGATGCAATTCCAGTGCCATTTGCACATTCTGGCGGGCGGTGAGAAATTGCAGCAGGTTGTGTGCCTGAAAGATAAAGCCAATCCGCCGCCGCAACTGGGTCAGGGTGGCCTTACTCGCGCCATTTAGCTCCTGCCCAAACACCTTGAGACTCCCTTTTTGTACCGACCGCAAACAGCCAATCAAGGTCAACAAGGTAGTTTTCCCTGACCCCGACGGCCCCGTCAGTAGGACGATTTCCCCTTCCCGGATCGTGAGATTGATGTCAAAGAGAATTTGCTTGCGCAACTCCCCTTCCCCGTAAGCGTGTTCCAAATGGGCAATCGCCACAACCGGTTCGCTCGGTTCGGTAGCGGTTGCCGGTACGGTAAGCGGTGCGAGAACAGGGGCTGCCGTCATAAGCGTTCACAGATTTTCAACAATTTTAACAATCAGGCTGCCGGTTCGGGGAACTGCCGGTGGGATAAAGACTTCTTCAAAGTGCGGTACGCTGAAGGGCGATGTGAACGGGAATTGCGCATGAAACGACGGGACCTGTTAATTGGCGCGGGGACATTGCTGGCGGCTGGGCGCGTCTTGGCACAGGGAGCACCGGCGGGCGTGACCATTCAATTTTTGGGGCACATGTGTTTTTTGTTCACAGGGGGGGGATTGCGGCTGCTGGTCAACCCCTTTCGCCCCATTGGTTGTACGCAGGGGTATCGGCCCCCCCGGGTGCCTGCCGATTTGGTGCTGGTGAGTAGTTTGCTGCTGGATACGGGGTATGCGATTGACTTGCCGGGCGACCCCCGGGTGCTAGCCACGCCTGGAGACTACGAACTGCCCAACAATTTCAAGGTCTCTGGGTTTCAAACCTTCAGCGACCGGATGGGAGGACGGCGATTTGGCGCGAATATCTGCTGGCGCTGGACGCAAGGGGGGATTCGGTTTTTGCATTTGGGGGGTATTGCCACGCCCATCAGTGTGGAGCAGCGGATTTTGTTCGGTAATCCCGATGTGTTGTTTGTGCCGGTAGGAGGGCGCGACAAGGCCTACAACCCCAAGGAAGCCGCCGAAGCGGTGCAAGCCCTGAATCCCAAAATTATCGTGCCGACCCATTTTCGCACGGCTGCCGCCGATGACCAGTGCGACTTGTTCCCGGTGGAGGACTTTTTGGCCTTGATGGGCAATATTCCCGTGCGGCGGTTGGGAGACCAGGTGACGATTCGTCCTGGCGATTTACCCAAGCAGGGGTCATTGATTCATTTGTTTAGCTACAATTTCCCTACACCCCGTCCACAACCCCGCCGCTAGCGATGGTGACGACACCGGTTGGTTTACATCCCCCTATCCCCGCCAGCGAGTACGCCGAACGCCGCCGCAAGTTTTTGAGCGTTTTGGGTCGGGGTGTGGCGATTTTACCGAGCGCCCCTTTGAGCTATCTCCACAACGACGTCGAGGCCAACTACCGACAAGATGGGAACTTGTTTTACCTGACGGGGTTGAACGAGCCGGGCGCGGTGGCGGTGTTTGCCCCCCATCATCCTGAACACCAGTTTGTGCTGTTTGTCCTGCCCAAGGATTGGGAAAAAGAGGTGTGGACCGGTTACCGAGTGGGACCCGAAGCCGCCAAAGAACTTTATGGCTGCGATGCGGCCTTTCCCCTGGAGGAACTAGACCAGAAACTGCCGGAGTACGTGGAGGGGGCCGACTGCATCTACTACCACCCCAGCCGCGACGAGGCAATGAATGAAAAAATCTACCGGCTCTGGCAAAAAATGCTCCACCTGCGGCAACGCAAGGGCTATGGGCCGACGATGCTGGCGGACGTGAATCCCCTGTTGCACCCGCTGCGCATGGTCAAAAGCCCCCTGGAGATTGAGCGCATCCGGCAAGCGGCGGCCATTGCCATCCAGGCCCACCAGCACGCCCAGGAAATCGCCCGCCCCGGCCTGTACGAATACGAAATCCAGGCGGCCATGGAGCACATCTTTCACCAGCACGGGGGTCGACCGGCCTATCCCTCCATCGTGGCCTCGGGACCCAACGCCTGCATCCTGCATTACGGGGACAACACGCGCCAGACCCAGGACGGGGACTTGGTGCTGATTGACGCTGGGTGCGCCTGGGGCTGCTACAACTCAGACATCACGCGCACATTTCCAGTCAACGGACGCCTGACCCCACCCCAAAAAGACATCTACGACCTGGTGCTGCGGGCGCAGTTGGCGGCGATTGACGTGGTGAAGCCGGGGGTGCCCTACGACCAAATCCATAAAACGGCGGTGCGGGTGCTGGTGGAAGGGTTGATTGACCTGGGATTGCTCAAGGGCGACCCGGAAGAAATCGCCAGTGAAACGGACGAGAAAAAGCAACTGTACCGACCCTACTACATGCACCGCACGGGGCACTGGCTGGGGTTGGATGTGCATGACGCCGGCATTTACTACCAGGCCAGAGACCAGGCGACGCTGCTGGCACCAGGACAGGTGTTTACAGTGGAACCAGGACTGTACATCGGCCCCCACACCCAACCCGCCGAGGGGCAACCGCCCATTCCCGACGAGTTCCGGGGGATTGGGGTGCGCATTGAAGACGACGTGCTGGTGACGGAAACGGGCTGTGAGGTGTTGACAGCGGCGGTACCCAAGTAACGTCCATGCCTGCCCGGACAGTGGAGCAGTTGCCCGAGGCGCCCCGCTATTTCCCGCTGGAGAAGGGCCGCTACGAGGTCAAACCGGGCCTGCATCCCCTGGGAACAGATTTCGGCAATGGAGACTGGGACCGACGGGTGTTTCAGATAGATAGCGACTTTCCCCACTACCACCAGGTCAAGCAGGCGGCCCGCCAGGAACATCTCGCCAAGTATGTGCAGACCTGGGAGTTGTCCCCAGCGGTGGAACGGGCCGTAGCCGAGTTCATGGCCCAGCGCCTGGCCCAGGAGTATCCCCAGTGGTTTCACCTGGAGACCTGGATTAACGGCTGGCAATTGCGCTGTGATTTAACCGGCGACACCCTGGCGTTTGACCGGGAGGGACGGGTGCAGCATCCAACCTACGGCTCGGCGTTGGATGCCCTGGCGATGCAGGTGCAGGAGGATGTGTGCGTGGTGTGTCGCGCCGGAGACCGCCACTGGGTGAGCGCCATTCACCTGTGTTTTCCCAATCACTGGGCAGCCCAAGACAAGATTGGCAAGACGTTTGCCGAGGTCCACGCGCCGGTGCCGGGCATGGCTCCCTTGAATCAACGGGGAGTGGCGCTGGTGCATGCCATGATTGCGGGTCCACCGATGGTGCGGTTTGCCTGGGGGTTGAGCACCGATACGGAGTTGAACCATCACCCGGACCGGCCTGCTGGTCGCACCTTTGACCCCCAACACCCGCAACTATACCTGCGCATCGAACGCCAGGTGATCTGGGGCTTGCCAGCGGTGGACGCTGCCGTGTTTACCATCCGCACCTACTTCCGGGACGTCAGTGTTCTGCGGCGCGACCCTAGGTTGTGTACGCTGTTGCAGCAGGCCATTCGGTCCATGTCACCCCCATCGCTTGCTTATAAGGGATTAGCCGCGCATTGGCAAGAAATTCTGGCTTGGTTGGAAGGGGGTTCTGCACAATAAAAGAAACGCTTTTAGGGGTTTTGTCTTATGAGCGTGACGCCGCCCCGTGATGTGCAGACGGTACCGATTGCTACTGATACCTGGGTATTGCGCTCGCGCAGTTGGCAACGGTTGCGCTTTGAAATGGAATACGCCCTGGAACGGGGAACGACAGCCAACAGTTACCTGATTTACGGGGACAAAATCACCCTGATGGACCCGCCGGGGGAAACCTTTACGGAACTGTTTTTGACGGAATTGCAGCGTCATGTTGCCTTGGACCAGATTACCTATGTGATCTTGGGCCACATCAACCCCAACCGGGTAGCAACGCTGGCGCGGCTCTGGCAATTGGCGCCCCAAATTGTCTTTGTCTGTTCCAATCCTGGCGACCAGACCCTGCGGTCCTTACTGGCGCAACGCCTGCCGGAGTTGACGGCGCAACGGCCCCCCCAGACGTTGGTTATCCGGGGTGAAGAAACGCTGGATATTGGCCGGGGGCACGTGCTGGAGCTAATTCCCATTCCCACGCCCCGCTTTCCCAATGGGTTGGCCACGTTTGACCCCAGCACGGGGCTGCTGTTTTGCGGCAAGTTTTTCAGCGCCCACCGCTGCAGCGACCAGGTGTTTGACGAAGGTTGGGAGGCGCTCCAGGAAGACTACCGCTACTACTTCGACTGCATCCACGCGCCCCAGGTGCGGCAAGTCGAACAGGTGCTGGAACGGCTAGGCCGCTGGCGGGCGACGTGCTATGCCAATGGGCACGGCTCCCTGGTGCGCTACCACGTGCCGGAGTTGACCTATCTCTACCGGCTCTGGTGCGAGCGGCAAAGCGGGTACGACATAACAGTGGCCCTGCTGTATGCGTCGGCCTACGGTAATACGGCGACCCTGGCGCAGGCGATAGGGCGGGGCTTGACCAAAGGGGGCGTGCGGGTGGAGTCCCTGAATTGCGAATTTGCCAGTCCCGAAGAAATCCGCCAGGTGGTCAGCCAGGCGCAGGGGATCATCCTGGGGTCGCCTACGCTTGGGGGACACGCGCCCACGCAGATGCAGACCGCCCTGGGCATTGTCCTGGAACAGGCGCCGCGCACGGTGCTGGTGGGTGTGTTTGGTTCCTATGGCTGGAGCGGCGAAGCCGTGGACCTTCTGGCCGGGCGGTTGCGGGATGCGGGCTTCCCCTTCGGCTTTGAACCCATCCGGGTGAAATTTGCCCCCACCGACGCCGACTTGCAGCGCTGCGAACAGACCGGCACAGATTTCGCCCAGGCCCTGCGCCAGAAACAACGGCGACAAGTTGCCCGTCCCACCGATGCCCAAGCCGCCCGTGCCGAACAAGCCATGGGCCGCATTGTGGGTCCTCTGTGCGTTTTGGCGGCCCGCCGGGGCGAACTCACCAGCGGCATGCTGGCAAGCTGGGTGTCCCAAGCCACGTTTAATCCCCCTGGCATCACCGTCGCCGTGGCCAAAGACCGAGCGGTGGAGTCGCTGCTACACGTAGGCGACCGGTTCGTGCTGAACATCTTGCCCGAAGGAAGCCATTTGCCCCGCCATTTCTTGAAACCCTTTGCGCCGGGGGAAGACCGGTTTGCCGGAGTTGCCACCACCACCACCGCCGACGGGTGCCCGATTCTCACCGAGGCCTTGGCCTATCTCCACTGCCAGGTGGCCCAGCGCATGGAGTGCGGCGACCACTGGGTGATTTACGCCGTGGTGGACGAAGGCAAGGTGCTCAACCCCACGGGCATCACCGCCGTCCATCACCGCAAATCCGGCAATCACTACTGATGCGCCGGCGGGGGCGTCTGGAGCACCTGGGCGAGATTCAAACCGAGCGTCCGGTCCGCCTGCTGGAGAAACTGCTGCACCATCTCGGGGTAGGCCCGCATCAGGGCACTCAAGGTCTGCCCCTGGCCGCTGTCAATCACGTGCACTCGGTCCACCTGCAATTTCTGGGGCACTTGGGCGGCGGTCGTCAGGAGCGTCTCCAGTTGCTGGATGAGCAGGATGGCGCTGGCGTCCTGACCGTACTCTTGCCACAGGGCGTTGAGCATCTCCGCCACAGCCGCCGTCGCTTTGGCCTTGGCCGCCAACTGCGCCGCCTGTCCCCGCGCGAGAAACTCCTGGGCTTGGCGTTGCGCCTGGGCGGGGAGCACCACATCCGCTTCCAGGCGTAACCGTTCCAACTCCGCCCGTACCGCTTGCAACTCCTGTTCGGCCTTGGCGCGGGTCTCCTGGGCAATGGCTTCGGTGCGTTCTTCTTCCGCCCGCGCTTGCAATTCCAGTTCCGCCTTGCGCTTGCGGTGTTCGTTTTGTTTTTGCTGGATAGCCGCCTGGGCTTCTTTCTGGGCCACTTCCGCGCGACGACTTTCAGCGACCGCCGCTTCTGCTTCCCGTTCCGCGTTGGACTCAGCGATTTGGGCATCCCGCAACATCTCGGCAATTTGCCGCCGCCCAATCGAGTTCAGGTAATCCACCTCGTCCGAGACGCTCTGGATTTTCAGCGTGTCCAGTTGCAGTCCCAATTTCGCCAAATCCCGTTCCACAAAGCGGGAAATCCGGTCGGCAAATTGCAAACGGTCCTCGTTGACCTGCTCTGGCGTCAGGGTGGCCACCACACTTCGTAAATTCCCCTCTAGGGTTTCCTTTGCCACGCGGATAATTTCCTCCCGTTTCCGGCCCAAAAACCGTTCAATGGCGTTGCCCACAATCTCCGGGTCGCTGGATACCTTGATATTGGCAATGGCTTGAATTTGCAGGGGAATGCCGCCAGCAGAATAGGCGTTTTTCACCTCCACCTGCACCGGCATCGTCGTCAAATCCATGCGCTCCACGCTCTCGAGGATAGGAATGCGGATGGCCGCGCCGCCAAACACCACCCGGTAACCCACCTTTTGGCCGCTGCGCAAGCGATGTTCCCGCCCCGAAAAAATGAGAATCTCGTTGGGGTTGCAGATGTAAACAATCTGGCTCAGGAGCACCAGGGCAATGACCAGGACAAACAGCACGACGAAGGCAGCGATCAAAACACCTGCAACGTCCTTGCTCACCTGCCCCAGCTGTGCCTGTGCCGGTCGCGCCAACACAAGTCCCAGCACACTCAACCCCAGTAACCCGTACCGACGCATTGCCTTCGTTCCCCTGCGTTTGTCTCCAGGGTATCACGCCCTAGGGATGCACCGTCCCATCGGGCATCACCGCGCCGGTCAAATTCGCGCCCGTCAGATTGGCCCCCCGCATACTGGCCCCCGCCAGGTTCGCGCCGGCGAGATTGGCTCCCGTCAAATTCACCCCCCGCAAAATCGCCACCACCAGAAATGCGCCCGTCAAGTCCGCTCCCGCCAGGTTCGCGGAGTGGAGATTGGCTTCTGTGAGATTGCTGTGGGCCAAAGAACACCCCTGCATCTGGGCCTTGAGCGCATCCACCCCCCGCAAGTAGGCCCCTTGCAAATCTGCTCCCTGCAGTTGCGCTTCCCCCAGATTGGCAAAAATCAAGTCTGCTTCCCGCAGCGCCGCCCGGTTGAGTCGTGCCCGCACCAGGTTACAGCGACAGAGAATTGCCCCCGTGAGATTGGCCTCCGTCAAATCCGCCTCAAACAAGTCGGCGCGGTAGAGATTAGCCCGTTCTAGGACAATCCCCGGCAGTGCCAGTCCGTGCAAATCCACCCGGTTTAAGTCCACCCGCCGGAAATGCCGTTCCCCCTGGCGATAGCGCTCTTGCAATTGTTCCGCCGTCAGTTGCCACTCACAGCCCGATGACATACTTGCGCCATTCCTGGTTGGAACCGCCCCGCAGGTGCTTGCTGACCTCAAAGTACAGACTGCTGTGGGGCCGACGGGGGCGCTGTCGCAGGGTTAACCGGGCTTCCTCCGGCGTGCGATTGCCCTTTTTGATATTGCAGCGCACACAGGCCGTGACGATATTCTCCCAGGAGTCATCGCCCCCCCGCGATTTGGGAATGACGTGGTCTAGCGTCAAATCATCGCCCGTATAGCCACAGTACTGACAGGTGTGACCGTCCCGGTGCAACACATTCCGGCGCGTCAGGGGAATCTCCTTGTGGGGAATATTCACGTAATGGCGCAGGCGGATCACCGTCGGCAAGGGGAAATTCGGGTAAATGACTTTGCCATTGTGCTCAACTTGCTCCGCCTTGCCCTTGAGTACCAAGACCGCCGCCCGTTTCCAGGTGGTAATGTTCAACGGTTCATAGGACGCATTCAGCACCAGAACCTTGCCCATGACTCCCCAAGCGCCGGGTTCGTAAAGATATTAACACACAAAGCATTAAGACTGTTTAAGAAACGCGGTAGGCATCGGGGCCATTGGCCAGCGCAAACGCTAGGGAATCGCGGGGATTTTTTCCCATCCCCAACAGATGCACTGTCAAGGCAGTCACGGCAATCCCAAACGATACTGTTGTCACCCCTTGCAACCCCAGCACCTCGAGTCCCCGTCCCACCAGCGGCCCCGCCAGGGCAATTCCCAGGTCAAAGCCTCCCAAGCACAGCCCAAAACTCCGGCCGCGCTCATGCAGGGTTGAACGGTCGGCAATCAGGGCCGCCATCCCCGGAATCAACAACCCCGCTCCCATCCCTTCCAACACAGCCGCCAGCAAGAGTCCCGGCACCCCTGGTCGGCTCCCCAGCGTCAGCATCGCCAGGCAATAGCACCCCAAACTGGTCGTAATCCACCGGCCCCGGCCCCAGCGGTCCGCCACCCGCCCCAGCAGCAACCGCACCGAAAAACTCGCCGCTGCCACCGCCGTGTAAAACAACCCCGGATTCAAGGGCAACCCCTGGCGCTTGATAAACAGGGGAATAAAAATCTGCAACCCGCCAAACAACAAGCCCACCAGCAAAAACACCAGCGCCGGCGTGCGTAAACGGGGCGTGAGCAAGAGACCCCAAGACAAGGACGGCACTGGCTCAGACAAACGACGGGGCGGTTCCTGCACCCCCCAAGTACAGAGCGCCCAACTCAGGGTTCCCAGCAGCGCCGACAGCCCAAACAGTAGGGAATACTGACCCTGCTCCGCCAGGTAGCCGCCAATCGCCGGTCCCAAAGCCACCCCCACCGGTTGCGCCAGCGTCATATACCCCAGAATCCGTCCCCGTTGCGCAGGCGGCGCCAAATCCGTCACCAACGCCAGATACGCCGTGGCAAAAGCCGCCACACTCAAGCCGTGATAGGCCCGCAGCACAAACAGCACGGGTATTTGCCGCCAGCAGAGATAGCCCCAGGGAGCCGTCGCCAGCACTAGCAACCCCAATTGAATTCCCCGTTTGCGCCCCTGGCTATCCGTCCACCGTCCCACCGGCTCCCGAAACAGCAACATCCCCAGGGCAAACGCCCCGATCACCCAACCAATCTGCCCATCGCTGGCCCCCACCACCTCCGCCAAATACAACGGCAACGTCGGCAGGAGTAACGTCAACCCCGACCAAAACAGCAATGCCGACCCAAACAGCCGTCCCCAGACGCCGTGGAACACCCCGCCTCCTGTCGCACGCAATTGTTAACAATTGTATCGAGTTAGGCAAAAGCAGTACGACTTCGGCCTAAGGGGTGCAGCGACTACAATGGAAAATGTGCGCTCAGGATGGGAAAACGATGGAATTTGTGACGGTGACCACAGCGCCCCAGGATTGGACGGGTGACTTGCTGTGCGTGGGCTTTTGGCAGGATGAGGTGGCACTGACTGGGGATGTCGCAGCCCTCAACGACCGGCTGGGGAACGCCTTGCAGGAATTCCTGGACGAGACTGAATTCAAGGGCAAGCCTGGTCATGCGCAGGTGGTGCGCCTCGGGGCTGGCAGTCCCGTGAAAAAACTTGCTCTGGTGGGACTGGGCAAGCGCAACGGCAGCTATCTAGAACCCTATCGCCAAGCCGCCGCCGCCAGCGCCAAAGCCGCCAAAACCCACAAGGCCCGGCAGTTGGGTTTGTACGTCCCACCGACCGACCAGCCCGCGGATGCCCTGACCGCCGCCTTGACCGAAGGGATTTTGTTGGCGCTGCACCAGGACAACCGCTTCAAATCCGACCCGGAAGACAAGCCACCCGTGCTGGAACGGGTAGAATTTCTCAGCATTTCCGGCGGGCAAGCCGGCATTGAGCAGGCCCAAAAGGTGGTTTCCGGCGTCATCCTGGCGCGGGAGTTGGTCAATGCGCCGGCGAGTGTGGTCACGCCAACTACCCTGGCGGAAACGGCCCTGTCCCTGGCGCAAACCTACGGGTTTAATGTCACCATCCTGGAGCGCGAAGATTGCCAGCGGTTGGGGATGGGGGCCTTTCTAGGGGTCGCCCAGGGTTCCGATACCCCGCCCAAGTTCATCCATCTCACCTACACCCCCGCCGTCACGCCCAAGAAACGCCTGGCAATCATCGGCAAGGGGTTGACCTTTGACTCCGGCGGCCTGAATCTCAAAACCCAGGGGGGCATCGAAACCATGAAGATGGACATGGCCGGGGCAGCGGCAGTGCTGGGGTGTTTCAAAGTCCTGGGGCAATTGCAGCCGCCGGTGCAGGTGCACGGAATCATTGCCGCGACAGAGAACATGATCAACGGCCATGCCCTGCATCCGGGGGACATCCTCACCGCTAGCAACGGCAAGACCATTGAAGTCAACAACACCGACGCCGAAGGCCGTCTCACCTTGGCCGATGCCCTGGTCTATGCCGAGAAGCTGGACGTGGATGCCATCGTGGATTTGGCAACGCTGACGGGGGCCTGTATCGTGGCGCTGGGGGACGACATTGCCGGCCTGTGGAGCACCAGCGATGACCTGGCTAACGAACTGCTCCAGGCCTCCAGCGCGACGGGTGAAAAAATCTGGCGGATGCCCCTGGAAGACAAGTACTTTGAGAGCATGAAATCCCCGATTGCCGATATGAAAAATGCGGGGGGGCGCAGTGCTGGTTCGATTACGGGCGCGTTGTTCTTGAAGCAATTTGTGCAGAAGACGCCCTGGGCGCATTTGGACGTGGCCGGCCCAGTGTGGAGTGAAAAGGGCAACACCTATAGCGGTCCAGGGGCGACGGGGTTTGGGGTGCGCCTGCTGGTGCAATGGCTGTTGAACCAGTAGGTGCGTCATGCCCTGCGACGGCGCAGTGATTGAGTTACACCCCAGCGTAGGTCGCAACCGGCTTATCCTGCATATCAACGGCGTGACCTCCACCCCGGACAAGCAACAGCGGGATATCCAAGCCCTGCAACGGATGGCGCCGGATGCCCATGTACGGGGTGTCCACAACGCCAGCAGCGATTGGCAGAGCGACGTCCTAGAGAGCATCCTGGGGCGCTCGGAACTGTGGCAATACCAGCAGCCAACCCCCGCCGCTGAGCAACGCCTGGCCAATTACAGCCGCCTGTTGCAACACCTGTTGAACCAACCGGATTTACCGCCCGATGCGGATTTACGGGACTATCTCCCCCAAGCCGCCACCGGCGCTGGTCTTTTAGACGGCGAACTGTTGCGACAACTACCCTTTATCAACCAACTCACCTGGCCCGATTGGCTCAAGTACTTCTACGGCGATTACCCGGCGGGAGCTTCCTGCGCAACCTTGCGCTTGGCCTACGAGCTGGCCCAGGGGATTCACGCCGGCGTCCCGATCCTGGTGGCCGCCCACAGCCAGGGACTCATCATCACCGCGCTGGCGACCTACATCCTCACCCACTTTTTTGGGGACTACACCCGCTGGCAGGAGCAGATTTTCATCCTCGGCTACGGCCCGGTCATCTTGCTGGAAGAATTGCCGCCAGGGTTGCGCGGTCAGACCATCCTCATCCAAGACCGGCACGACTTGGTGGCTGAAGCCTTTAGCAACATGCGCTACACCGACTTTTGGAACGTCTTGCAAACCCAGGTCTGGCGCACCATCCAACGCCTGCATCAACTCCCCCAACTGGCCCGCCCCGATAGCCACCACAGCGCCGGTTACTACCTGGGACTCTTAGACACTCCCGCCAGTCGGCGCGCCGGGGAACTAATGCAATACTTTGTCAGTCAAGAATGGCATTGCAGCCCCGTGATTCAGCGCTTTCGGGGTATTCGGTTTATCTTGGAAGACCTGGTGCCGGCGGGCGCGTTGGCCCTGAGAAATTAGCCAAACTGAACGCCAGTAGCCCTTTCGCCCTTTTTGCCTTAGAAATTCTTATCAATCTCCCCCGTGACAAACCCCGTACCCTACTGATATAGTGAACTCAGTGTGTGTGAGGAGCGAACCAGGAAAGGCACCGAGACGAAACACGGCCAGTCGTCGGTGTCTTTTCTGCTTTTTATGCCAGGGCTTTTCACCGCGCGCAACCCCTGCATGGATGGGTTTATCAACCTGTACAAACCAGCAGGTTTAACGTCCCATGACTGCGTGACCAAAATTCGGCGCTGGTTGCGGGAGCGGCGCGTTGGTCATGGGGGGACGCTCGACCCGCTGGCGACAGGTGTGTTACCGATTGCGGTTGGACGGGCGACCCGCTTGTTGACGTTTCTACCAGCAGACAAGCGCTACCGGGCGCGGGTGCGGTTTGGGGTGCAAACGACCACCGACGACCTAGCAGGTGAGCTGGTGACGCAGCAGCCGGTGCCGGATTTGACCCTGGCGACCGTCCAGGCGGTGTTACCCGAATTCATTGGGGTCATTGCCCAAAAACCCCCAGCGTTTAGCGCCATCCATATCCAAGGACAACGGGCCTACGACTTGGCGCGACAAGGACAGGCGGTGGATTTGCCCGAGCGGTCGGTCGAAATCTATGAGCTAACCGTCCGAGATTGGCAAGGCGGGGCTTTCCCCGAGTTAACCCTAGACGTGCATTGCGGGAGCGGGACGTACATTCGGTCGCTGGCGCGGGACATCGGGCAACGCTTGGGCATCCCGGCGACGTTAAGCGCTCTGGAGCGCACCGCCAGCGGCGGTATGGACATCGCTCGGAGCCTGACGCTGGAGCAATGCCACGCCCATTGCCAAGCCGGGGACTGGCAACTAGACCCGTTAGACCATTACCTCCACCATCTACCGGCAGTCACGTTGACCCGCACCCAAGCCCAACGGTGGTGCTATGGCCAACCTCAGGACGTGACGGTGCAGGCATCTCCCTGGTGGCGGGTGTACGATGAACAAGGACATTTTTTAGGGATTGGCCAACGGACGAGTGAGCAGACGCTGAAACCGCACCTCGTTCTGGCTGATCCCCGTTCCGCGTGTTAGTGGGTAGCGATGGATTTTGCGTCCGTGTGCGGCGACCCTTCCCCTCGCCGGAACCCCCAGCACTTTTGGGGTTGTCTTTCCCAGGAAGAACGGCAACGCTGGCTCAACCGGCTACAGTCGCTCTATCACCAAATTATTCTCCTGTACTTTCGCGATGACCCCCACTTGCCCGAGCGGATCGCCGAGTTTACCCACCTGGCCTACCTGATTAACTTGCCCGTGTCGGAAATTCTCGGGATTCATGTGCAATTCATGGATGAGCTAACTAAGCAGCTAAAATTAGAAGGGCGCAGCGAAGAGTTGGTGTTGGATTACCGGCTGACCCTGATTGATGTGATTGCCCACCTGTGCGAGCGGTACCGCCGAGCGCTGAACGAGGTGCCACCTGCGGGAGAACCCCCATGAATCGTCGCACCAAATAAAGTCTATATTCTCAAGCTCTACGTCGCCGATAATACGCCCAACTCCGTGCGGGCTTTAGCCACGCGAGACATTTTAGCGACGGAATTTAAGGGGGTTTACACGCTCAAAGTGATTGACATCTTGGCCAATCCCCGGCTAGCGGAAGAAGATAAGATTTTGGCGACGCCCACCCTCGCGCGGATTCTCCCCCCACCGGTGCGGCGGATCATCGGCGACTTGTCCGACCGGGAAAAGGTCTTGATTGGCTTAGACCTCTTGTATGATGAATTGGTGGAAGAAGAACAAACATCAGAGAACTCGGGATAACTATGGCCGACGGAACGACCACCCCAGTGGGTGTGCAAAAAATCCGGACGTTAATCGAAGGGTTTGATGAGGTCAGTCATGGGGGATTGCCAGCGGGGCGCTGCACAATTGTCAGTGGGACGTCGGGCACAGGAAAAACCATTTTTGCCCTGCAATTTCTCTACAACGGCATCATTCACTTTGATGAACCAGGCATTTTTGTTACCTTTGAAGAATCCCCAGAAGACATCATCAAAAATGCACTAAGTTTTGGTTGGAATCTTCAGGCGCTTATTGACCAGGGCAAACTGTTTATTTTAGATGCATCGCCCGAACCAGAAGGGCAACAAATTATTGGCGATTTTGACCTGTCAGGGCTGATTGCTCGCATTGAATACGCCGTGGAAAAATTCAAAGCCAAGCGGGTCTCAATTGACTCCGTGACGGCCATTTTCCAACAATACAGCGCCAACAATGGGGCTTCCACGATCCGCAACCAGCTTTTTATTCTGGTGTCCCGCTTGAAGAAGCTCCAAGTCACCACGGTCATGACCACCGAGCGAATTGATGAATATGGTCCGATTGCTCGCTTTGGCGTGGAAGAGTTTATTTCTGACAACGTGGTGATTTTGCGCAATGTTTTAGAGATGGAGCGGCGACATCGCACGATTGAAATTCTCAAGTTGCGCGGCACGACCCACATGAAGGGGGAATATCCGTTTACGATTACCAATGAGGGCTTGAGTATCTTCCCGCTGGGGGCCATGCAACTGACACAACGGTCATCGAATGTGCGGGTCTCGTCGGGGATTCCCAAGTTGGACGAGATGTGTGGTGGCGGCTTTTTCAAAGACTCGATTATCTTGGCCACGGGCGCAACTGGTACGGGCAAAACCCTGTTGGTCAGTCGCTTTTTGGAACATGCTTGTCAACGGGGGGAGCGGGCGTTGCTGTTTGCCTATGAAGAATCTCGCGCGCAACTGGCTCGCAATGCGTCGTCGTGGGGTGTGGATTTTGAACGGTTTGAACGCCAGGGATTGCTCAAGATCATTTGCGCCTATCCCGAATCCACGGGTTTGGAAGACCATTTGCAAATCATCCGCTCGGAAATTTCTAGTTTTCGGCCATCGTGCTTTGCCATTGACTCCCTATCTGCTTTGGCGCGAGGGGTGAGCAACAATGCCTTCCGGCAATTTGTGATTGGGGTGACGGGGTTTGCCAAGCAACAGGAAATCACGGGCTTTTTCACCAATACCCTTGACCAGTTTCTGGGGTTGCATTCGATTACCGAATCCCACATCTCCACCATCACAGACACGATTCTGCTGCTGCAATATGTGGAAATTCGGGGCGAGATTTCGCGGGCGATCAATGTGTTCAAAATGCGGGGGTCGTGGCACGACAAGGGGATTCGGGAGTATGTGATTACTGACAAAGGCCCTGATATTCGCGATTCTTTCCGCAATTTGGAGCGCATTATCAGCGGGTCGCCGACGCGGGTGGCGGTGGACGAAAAAGCGGAGCTGTCGCGGATCATGCGGGGGGTGCAGAATCCCGATAATCCCAGTTAGGGAGCGGTTGCCCCAGTTGCGTGAGATTGAGCACCCAACCGCCGGTGACCAAATAGACGTGACCCGCCTGCGCGCCGATTGTTTGGACCAGTTCCCCTAGCCGGTCGCGGAACAAACGCCCTGATGGGTAAGCAGGTACAACGCCCCACCCCACTTCTTCCGCCACCAAAATCACGGGACTGGTAAGCGCCATGAGCGTTTTCACCCATTGACTTTGCAAGAATTGCCACTCCCTATCCGGCATCTCCAAAAATTGGGCGACCCAGGTGCCCAGGGAATCCACCAGCAAGCAGGTCTGGGGCGGCGGTTGCGCGCACAGAGCGACCAAATCCACAGGCGGCTCCAGCGTTTGCCAGTGGGGGGGACGGCGCTGGCGATGGGCTTGAATCCGGGCTTGCCACTCTGCATCGTTCGGATCAGCATCGGCGGTCGCCACGTACAGCACGGGTAAACCGGATTGGTCAGCCAGATGCTCCGCCCAGCGACTTTTGCCGGAACGACTGGGGCCGGTTACCAGGGTGAGATGGGGGTTACGCACCATCGCGCAGCAGGTTTCCCAAGACGGTTCCCAGGTGCTGGGCCAACTGCTGGGGATGCACGCTCAATTCACTCTCGCGCTGGGCCAACCACACCCCCGTCTGCGCGTGCCACCAGACACCGGCTTGCACCAGTGCAAATAAATCCCGCTGTTGTTTCACCCCTTGGGCCAGCAATCCCCCTAGTAATCCTGTCAATACATCGCCACTCCCGCCCCGCGCCAGTCCTGGTGTGCTTTCTGAGTTAATGGCGACTGTTCCATCCGGCTGCGCTATCAAGGTTTTGGCTCCCTTGAGCACCACCGTCGCCTGGGCCATCTGAGCCGCCGTTTGCGCCGCCTGGAGCCGGTTGGTGAGGGAAAGGTCGGGGAATAAACGCTGAAATTCGCCGGCGTGGGGAGTCATCAGCGTCCAAGCTGCGCGGTTTTGCGACCAGGGCGCCAGCAGGTTCAGGGCATCGGCATCCGCTAGCAGGGGTTTATCCGACTGCCACAGGCGCTGGACCACAGGCTGGGCGGCAAGGGTTAAACCAGGGCCAACCGCGATGAAGTCATACTTATCCAGTTCCACCGGCAATTCGGCAATGGCGCCAGCGTCTGTTTCCGGACAGGGAATCACCAAGGCTTCCGGTGTGTGAGATGTGATGAGCCACTGCAAGGATTGGGGAACCGCCACGCTCAGCATGCCCACGCCACTGGCTCGTGCTCCCAAAGCCGACAGCACCGCTGCACCAGCATACGTTCGCGACCCGCACACCAGCAGCAAATGACCACAATGGTACTTATGGGTAACTGTGGGCCGGGGCAAGGGAAGCGCTTGGAGCATGGCTGGAGCCGTTAAACGGTACACAGTTGGTGCATCGCCCAACGCAGTCGCTACGGTCGCCTGGGGAATGTCTAGGTCAATCCGTTCCAATTGCCCCACATAAGGTTGCGCCGCTTCCAGGAACAAACCCACTTTCCATAGCCCCAAACACAGGGTACACGTGGCTTGAACGGCAATAGGCTGTGGTTGACCCGTATCCGTATGCAGTCCCGACGGCAAATCAATACTGATAACAGTTTTTTTCCAGGCATTCACTGTGTGAATAAGTTCCACCAGCGCCGGTGTTAAATCTTTCTCCAAACCAAAGCCAAATAACCCGTCAATTAACACATCGCAATTAGCTAATTCCTGCGCAGTTTCCACAAAAGGAATGCCCAGGTAATGGGCGTAATTTCTATGCGCGAGTGTAAGTTCTTTGGCTTGGGCAAACGGGTGATAAATGCGGACGGCGTATCCTTGCAACCACAGTTCCCGCCCAATCGCCAGTGTATCGGCACCGTTATGCCCTGGCCCCGCTAGTAATCCGATGGTTTGCCCTTTGGGAATCCAACTCATCAGGCGTTGGACCACCCTAATAACCACTTTTTCCATCAACGCTGCCACCGGCAAGCCATTCCGAAAAAGCGTCTCTTCGATAGCGCGCATTTGGGACGCCGTGACCAGAACGCAGTCGGGGTGGCAAGCACGCATGGGGAAATCCGTTACAATAAAACCGGTCATTTTCAAGGTATCACCGATGCAACGGCGGACGCTGCTAGGGGGATTGGCCATTTCACTGGCGGGCTATTTGGTCTGGGGCAAACCAGCTTGGGCGCTGGGGGGCACGTTACCGGAAGTGGGTCAACCGGCGCCGGATTTTTCCTTGCCTAGTTTGGACAACCGGCGGGTTTCCCTGGCGGATTACCGGGGTCGGTGGGTCGTGCTGTATTTCTATCCCAAAGATTTCACGTCTGGTTGCACGTTAGAGGCGCGCCGGTTTCAAGCCGATTGGCCCGAGTACCAGAAACGGGGAGTACAGATTTTGGGCGTCAGCGCCGATTCGGTGGACTCCCATCGCCAGTTTTGCGATAAAGAGGGTCTCAAGTTTCCCTTGCTGGCGGATACGGATGGGGCGGTGAGCCGGGCTTACGGGTCATGGTTAGGGTTTATTTCCTTGCGTCACACATTTATCATTGACCCCAACGGCATCATCCGGGCGCGATTTGTGAAGGTCAATCCGGCGATTCACAGTCAGGAGGTGTTGGCGACTCTGGATGAATTAGGGGTAAAGGCAGTTTAAGGCTTCATTAAAAGTAGCAACAGCCGGCGCAATTTCTTTGATCAACAGGGCAAACAACACCGCAGCGCCAGCCGTAATAACAGTCGTAGTGGACATGCGCACTATCCCAACTCATAGTGTAGTGCGATTGCCAAGCGATTTCAGTTTAT
>JANXAM010000030.1 GCA_025062155.1 Gloeomargarita sp. SKYB120
CAAATCATAGTTATATGGTCTGGGCATTTTCTCACTCCCTAGCAACACGTTTATTATATGACAACCTTAAAAAGCTTAGCTATAGAGAAAAAGACACGGATGATTGTCGCGGCCTGCGTAGGGGATAGAAGTGTAGAGACGGTAAAAAAGTTACGGAAGAGAGTACCGATTATTTTTATACTGATTGTTGGTCAGTTTATCGGAAGGTAATTCCGCAATCCCAACATGCAGCCAGTGTCAAAGGGAGTGGTAGGACGTCCTTGATTGAGCGCTTCAACAACACTCTTAGACAGCGAGTTAGTCGCTTGACTAGGAGAACTCTGTCCTTTTCTAAAAACCTAGACAACCACATTGCATTATATTCAACTTCATCCACCACTATAATGCATCATTACTTACATAGCACTACCAGAGCTGTGGTAAATCACCACAGTGAAACGGCCTGCCCGTGGGTCACCTGCCCGCCACTGGGTCCTTCAATGGAGCTGTGGTTCATCACCACAGTGAAACTCTTATTGGCATCGTTTTGTCGCTTGAGATTGAAGCCTTCAATGGAGCTGTGGTTCATCACCACAGTGAAACCACACCGCTACGCAGACTTTTGTAGTAGCGGGGCAACCTTCAATGGAGCTGTGGTTCATCACCACAGTGAAACGGAACACGGCGCTACAAAAAGCTGAACAAAAAACAACCTTCAATGGAGCTGTGGTTCATCACCACAGTGAAACCCTGGTTAGAACGCCAGGGCTATGTGCCAGAACCACCTTCAATGGAGCTGTGGTTCATCACCACAGTGAAACCCCAGTCTGCATCTTGGGGCTGCTCCACCTTAAATTCCCTTCAATGGAGCTGTGGTTCATCACCACAGTGAAACGCGGTGGTTCACTCATCAGAATCTCCCCCTTAACACCCCTTCAATGGAGCTGTGGTTCATCACCACAGTGAAACTTTTGCTTGCGGAATACCCCAAATCAACTGCTAACTCCTTCAATGGAGCTGTGGTTCATCACCACAGTGAAACGCCTGTTCAGCTTCAGGTGTGCCAGGTGGGATGTACGCCCTTCAATGGAGCTGTGGTTCATCACCACAGTGAAACTTTCGTAGTGCATCAGCGGCCCATCCGGATTGCCCCACCTTCAATGGAGCTGTGGTTCATCACCACAGTGAAACTTATGCCTGCAACTGTTCAAGTCAGTTCACTTACTGGCCTTCAATGGAGCTGTGGTTCATCACCACAGTGAAACTCTCCTGTGGGCTTAGGATAGGCCGGTCATGAACACCTTCAATGGAGCTGTGGTTCATCACCACAGTGAAACCTTTCATCGCAATGGCCCGTCAATAGGGCTGTCTGGGGTTGGTTTTCGTGAAGGTCTCCCACAAAGGGACTTTTGTTAGTACATTGTTTCCACACTTTTAAGGAGATCACAAGCTCAACTATCGAATTGTCAAGGTTCTGACAGTTTTCGTGAACCACCTAGCGTTTGAGCACCCACTGGGGTTCGCAAACGACCTACCTCCATTCTAGGCAAGGGGTTGCTCAAGCAACCGGCGTAGCCAGGAACTAGGCCCATCTTACTAGTGATTGCGCTTAGTCCTTACCACGTGCTGATTTCTGTAAAGCTAGAAAAGCACTTCTACAGAATTACAGAAATACTGGCAACCGCCAGGATGCCACCCCAACTCCCTTGCCAGCTATCTGGGCACTGGCTTATGCTGGAAGCCACAGCACAAATACAGAAATACTGAAATGATTATTTCCGTGCAAAACCAAAAGGGGGGTGTGGGCAAGACCACCCTGAGCTTGCATATCGCTTCCGTCTTGGCCACCCAAGCCAAAGTCCTGCTCATTGATGCGGACCCCCAGGGCAGCGCCCGCGACTGGGCCGCTGCTAGACAACGCCCCCACCACTTCCCCATCGTCGCCATTGACCGCCCGACGGTCCACAAGGAAGTCCCCAAACTCGCGCCCGATTACGACTACATTCTCATTGACGGGCCTCCCCGCGTCACGGACCTAGCCCGCTCCTGCATCATTGCCGCCGATGTGGTCCTTATCCCGGTGCAGCCATCCCCCTACGACGTCTGGGCCGCCCAAGACATCGTGCGGCTGGTGCAGGAAGCCACGGTCATCAAACCAAATCTGAAATCTGTATTTGTGATTAATCGTAGAATTACAAATACAGCGATTGGGCGGGACGTCAAGGAGGCCCTGGCGGGTTTTGGTTTACCGGTGCTCCAGACCAGCCTGGCGCAGCGGGTGGTCTATGCCGAAAGTGCCGCCCGGGGCGAAGTCGTGATGGAAACTGCCCCTGCCAGCCCAGCCAGTCAAGAAGTCTATGCTCTCGTTCAGGAGTTGCTTGCCTATGCCTGCGAAAAAGGTGCCGTTGACGCCTAAGCCCCACCCCCGTGTAGAAGCGTTTGTCAGCGGGGGGTCGCCACGCCCTGTGAAGATGAAGCGCCTGACATTGGACATTCCGGAAGAGTTGCACCGTGCCATCAAGTTGCGTGCCGTCCAGCAGGGGGTCGCGATGGCGGACATGTTGCGGGCGGTTTTGCAAGAACTGTACGGCCAAGCGTCACACGAGTGATGGGCTTGTCTGTAAGTCTGTGATAGGATAGTACGTAGACTATCTGTCATCCTGCAAAGAGCGGTAGCTGACAGCCGCATTGAAGGGATGACAGCTCCATTGAAGCTTTTGCAATTAGGTGGCCAGTAGTACATTTGCATCAATTTCCGTGCTTGGATAGCACGGCTCCACTGTAGACAGCTCTGTCTCTTTAACACACCTACAGGCATCTTTCATGTCCAATCGGAACTTTCAGGATTTGTTCTGCCAGGCAACTGGCTACGCGGCGCCTTTTGATTACCAAGTCCAGTTTGCCCAAGCCGAGACACTCCCAACGCTGATTGAGGTACCCACTGGGCTAGGGAAACTGGCAACGGTGGTGTTGGGTTGGCTATGGCGACGGCGATACGCTCCAGACGCCATCCGCCAGCAGACACCGCGGCGTCTTGCTTACTGTTTACCCACCCGTACCCTGGTTGAACAGGCCCATGAACAAATTCAGGAATGGTTGGCCAACTTGGCGCTTGAGTCAGATGTCGGTCTGTACT
Source organism: Gloeomargarita sp. SKYB120 (assembly GCA_025062155.1). Taxonomy (NCBI): domain Bacteria; kingdom Bacillati; phylum Cyanobacteriota; class Cyanophyceae; order Gloeomargaritales; family Gloeomargaritaceae; genus Gloeomargarita; species Gloeomargarita sp. SKYB120. The sequence continues at coordinate 3,116 of JANXAM010000030.1, forward strand.
TGCTCATGGGGGGTGCCGTTGCGCAAAACTGGGATGGCCAACCTGAGAAAGACCTCATCCTGGTCGGCACTCAGGAGCAACTGGTCAGCCGCGCCTTGAATCGGGGCTATGCCATGAGTCGTTACCGCTGGCCCATTCAATACGCGCAGCTCAACAACGATGTTCTCTGGGTCATGGACGAAACGCAATTGATGGGCATTACCGTGGCCACGACCGCCCAACTCCAGGGGTTTCGGGAGCAATTCGGCACCTATGGTCCGACCCACTCCATCTGGATGTCAGCAACCCTAGCTCCTTCGTTGCTCAATACCCCAGATTTTCAACCAAACCTTCAGGCACCTCATGCCGTTTTGCGATTGACTGACCAAGACCTGCAATCACGGCTTGTCCAGCAACGACTCCGAGCGGTCAAAACACTCCAGCAGCTGAATCTGACGCTGCCAAAACAGACGAAGCAAGCAGAGCGAGAAGCGGCCTATGTGCGAGCACTGGCTCAAGCAGTTTGGTCCCGCCACGAACCTGGGACATTGACGTTGGTCATCTGTAATCGTGTCCGCAGGGCGCAAGGGGTGTACCAGCACTTAGCGGCAATGGCGGCCAAAACGCCAGGGTGGTCAGAAAAGCTAGCGTTGGTCCATTCGCGGTTTCGGTTTTATGAGCGTCAGCAACAGGTGCAGACGATTCGCGCCTTCCGGACGGGTCAAGCCACGGGCCTGCTGGTCACAACGCAAGCAGTCGAAGCGGGTGTGGACTTGTCTGCCAAGCACCTGATTACCGAGTTGGCCCCTTGGTTTGCAATGGTGCAGCGGTTTGGGCGCTGCAACCGCAAAGGTGAGTTTAATGAAGCCTATGTGTACTGGGTGGAACCACCCGATGCGTTGCCGTACACCGCTGAAGAACTGGACAGGGCGCGGGGCTATCTCCAGCAACTGTCGGATGTGAGCCTGCAACGCTTGATGCATCTAGGCCCGTTGGGGGAGCCGCTAGAGATACCGGATGGATTGATCCCCCGCCGGAAAGACATTTTGGATCTCTTCGACACCTCGGCGGACCTGGCCGGGCATGATATTGACATCTCTCGGTTGATTCGCGATACCGACAATCTGGATGTCTACGTTGCCTGGCGCGATTGGCAGGGTGATAAGCCGGATCAGGATCTGGCTTTGCAAAGAGACGAATTGTGTCCTGTACGGCTTGCAGTGCTGCGTGACTTTCTAGAGACTGTGAAAGAGAAAGGAAAGGCCTGGATCTGGAAGGGGGAGTGGACTGTCGTCGAGTCGCTCTATCCAGGGCAACAACTGTTACTGCACTGCAACCTAGGAGGCTACGACTCACAACTCGGCTTTACTGGCCATGCCAAGCATAAACCAAAACCGGTACCGGTCAGCCATCACATCCCGATGGATGCAGATAACCGTGACATCCTGAGCTTCACAGGCAGGTGGGAATCGCTGCCAGACCACGCGTTGCAGACTGCCAACCAGGCACGACAGCTCTGCCAGGTGCTGGGCTACAGCAATCTCCCGGTGGAGGCGGTGGTGCGCGCTGCACAATGGCATGATGCAGGCAAGGCACACCCCGTCTTCCAAGCCATGCTCTGTCGGGACGAACCCACGCGGCAAAATAACGGTCTGTGGGCCAAAGCCCCACCGCAAGCGCAACCCTACGATTGGCCTCCAGAACGCCAGGGCTTCCGCCATGAACTGGTCAGCGCACTCATGGCTCTGCAACAAGGACAACCCTTCCTCATCGCTTACTTGGTTGCTTGTCATCATGGAAAGGTGCGTCTTGTGATTCAGCCACGGCCCCAGGAGAGCGCACCGGTACCGATGTTTGCTCTAGGTGTCCATGAGGGCGACCAAACACCCGCCGTGGACCTCGGTTCGGGACTCCAGATTCCGCCGCTGACCTTATCTCTGGAGGTCATGCAGCTGGGGCCAGGGTCTTGGGTGGAGCAAGCGCGGGGTTTACTCGACACCTATGGACCCTTCCGTTTGGCCTTTCTGGAGATGCTGGTCCGCCTGGCGGACTGGCGGGCATCCGCCTTACCAGTGGTTGAGCAACTCGAGTAATGGCAATGAAACAGTTGTGTCTTCCAGGTTGTCAGCCACAGCCGTTAGCTAGCTATCTCAAAGCACTTGGGGTCTTTCGCATCCTAGTCGAGCAAAAAGACCCTGAAGCCCGCTGCGGGTGGCATGCCGATGGGTTTTACTTGGTCACCCAGCTCGATGAACGCGCCTTCATCGATTTTTTCCTGAACGAGTACCAACCGAGTCCCATCGTGGCGCCCTGGAATGGCAGCACCGGCTTTTTCCCGAAAGACCAGCAAAAGCAAAAAGAGCTGCTAGAGACATTCCAGCAGAGTCAGGCGGCGCGATTTGCACCGTATCGTCAGGCAATTACAGTCGGGCGGCAGGTCGTCGCGCAGCTAGGGCTTGAGAGACAGCCAAAGGAGAAGCAGAAAAAGCGTCTGTTGACCTGCTTGCGGAACCAGCTGCCTGATGCGGCGCTGGTGTGGCTGGATACCTGTGTCGTGATTGGCGATGCGCTGTTGTTTGCCCCTTTGACAGGCTCTGGTGGCAACGACGGGAATCTGGAATTCAGCCGCTCTTTCATGCAGCGGTTGCAGGAACTGTTCGACATCCAGACGGGCCAACCGAGAAAGAACTCGGACATGCAGCTCCGAGCGGCCTTGTTTGGGGACGTCCAGCCAAAAATCCTGACCAAAGAAAGCATCGGTCAGTTCAGTCCCTTCGCGGCAGGCGGGGCCAACGCTCGCCCTGGCTTTATGGCCGAAAGCCGAGTGAATCCTTGGGAGTATGTGTTGGCCATCGAAGGCACGGCCTGGTTTCAGCCGAGCCTGACACGCCGGTATGAACAGACAGGCACCGGCGAGTTGTCCTATCCCTTCATGGTGCGCCCTGCTGCCGTTGGCTATGGAACGGCCAGTCCTGAAGAAAAAGCGAGAGCCGAACTGTGGGTACCTGTATGGAAACAGCCGGTCAGCTGGCCGGATCTGCAGGCCTTTTTCCGGGAAGGACGAGCCAAAGTCGGCCCACGCAGCGCCCAAGACGGCGTTGACTTTGCCCGTGCCATCTCCCGCCTGGGGGTGCAGCGGCGAGTCGCCGCCTTTGTCCGGTATGGTTTTCTGGAACGCAATGGCCGGTCTTATTTTGCAGTGCCGCTCGGGACGTTTGTCCCCAAGCAAGACCCCCAAGTGGACCTGCTGGCGGATATTGACGGCTGGTTAGTGGACTTGAAGCATAGGCTCCGGCATGCCAAGCAGCCACCAGCGGCGGTCATGGCGGCCTACCGCCAGCTGGAGAGTGCGCTTGTGGAGCTGGCCAGTGGCAAGGCCACCCTGGAAGAGGTCTTGGTCGCTTTGGGTCAGATGGAGCTGGTGCTCAGCCGGTCGTCCCGCTTTAGTCAGGAGTCTGGTTTGCGCCCCATGCCCCTGATTCGGCGCCCAGAATGGTTCAAGGCCATCCAACAAATGGCCTCCCCGGACGATGTGGAGTGGCACTTGGCTTTGGCTTTGGCGGCCCGCCCCAAGATGCGCCAGCGATTGAGTCTCGTCCGGTGGGTTCCGCCCGAGCAGCACCGCCGTGGCTACTGGACCTGGGGCGAAGGGGACGACGGCATTACCACCTGGCAAAGCCCATCGTTGAGCCTGAACCTGCTACGCCTGCTCCAACGCGAAGAAATTGAACGCCGGCAGCAAGAAACACAAAAAACGCTAGACACACGCGAGTCTGTGTCTCTGACGGACCCACCCCTGGCTGCTTGCCTCGACCATGTCGCGATGTGGATTCAGGGCCAGGTGGACGAAGTCCGGCTCGAAAGGCTTCTGAGAGGCCTGTGCCTACTGCGGCTTCCAGACCATCCTGTACTAGACCGCAGGCCAGACCCAGATGAACAACCCCCCACACTCCCACCAGCCTACGGGTTACTCGTCAATGTCTATGCCCGCCAGGTCGTGCTCGACCCCCAACCCCCTAACCAGGAACCCACTGTCATTGAAATACCGGCTGTCCCCAATTTGCTCTGGCGACTGGCCGCTGGGGATGGCTTGACGGCGACGCAACTAGCCTGCAGTCGCCTGCAGGCCAGTGGTGTCCCCCTAGGCATTCAGGAAGGCTTCTACCTACCACCCGAGCAGTCGCTACGGCTTGGCGCTGCGCTGGCCTTCCCACTGACCCGTCACCAAAGACAACAGCTTCTCAAGCCGTTTTTGCAGGCAACAGATACGCAGGAGAAATGAACAATCTTCCTCCAATGGAGCTGTGGTTCATCACCACAGTGAAACCCCATCCCCAAAGAACCAGTAAGGGTGGCCTATACCGGCCTTCAATGGAGCTGTGGTTCATCACCACAGTGAAACTGTTTCCCAATCCACCAATTCGGTCTGGGTGGTTGGCCTTCAATGGAGCTGTGGTTCATCACCACAGTGAAACTATCCATCTCCAGCTAGACCTTCACCGGCCTAATCTTTCCCTTCAATGGAGCTGTGGTTCATCACCACAGTGAAACCTGGCAGCTTCAGCATCGGGCTTCAGGACATAATCCCTTCAATGGAGCTGTGGTTCATCACCACAGTGAAACCAAGGAAGCGCTGCAGATGCTGCGCGAAGAAGGGCTGCCTTCAATGGAGCTGTGGTTCATCACCACAGTGAAACCTGCAATCTTGCTGGTGACTACCGGCACCCGCTCCCAAGTCCTTCAATGGAGCTGTGGTTCATCACCACAGTGAAACGTGTAGCTGTTTTGCCAGCCGCCCACCCTATGCCATTCCTTCAATGGAGCTGTGGTTCATCACCACAGTGAAACCCCTGCTGGATTCCTAGCGCAACTGTTTTGGGGGGAGCTTCAATGGAGCTGTGGTTCATCACCACAGTGAAACAAGCTATATGTTAACCTGTCAGGTGAAAATGTTTGACTAAGCTTCAATGGAGCTGTGGTTCATCACCACAGTGAAACATAAGCCACCGTTCATCACGCCAATTCCCCAATTAGAGCTTCAATGGAGCTGTGGTTCATCACCACAGTGAAACTTTGCAAGGGTTGATGCTTTTGTTGATGAAGAATTGCTTCAATGGAGCTGTGGTTCATCACCACAGTGAAACTCCTGAAATCCCACAGTGTCCAAATAGCAAAACTTTAAGCTTCAATGGAGCTGTGGTTCATCACCACAGTGAAACCCTTTCATCGCAATGGCCCGTCCATAGGGCTGTCTGGGGTTGGTTTTCGTGAAGGTCTCCCACAAAGGGACTTTTGTTAGTACATTGTTTCCACGCTTTTAAGGAGATCACAAGCGCAACTATCGGATTGTCAAGGTTCTGGCGGTTTTCGTGAACCACCTGGCGTTTGAGCACCCACTCAGGTTCACGAAATCATTCTACCGGTTGGAACAAGCCCAAGCCAAAGTGGCTTGCGTATCCCAGTGCCAACGGGCCGGTGATGGGCTCTGGAAACGTGACTTGCACCCAGTAAGCCCGTGTACCGGCATGGGCCCCCTGACCCTGGGTACGCTGCCGCCGAAAGGCATACCATGGGTAGGGGGGATATGCCCAAGTTTTTTGGCTACAAATCTGAATCTGCTCCGCCCACGACCAGCCCGGGGGTTCTGTAAATCGGAGCCATCCATCCCTGCGTAAGTGGTCAATCTGCGTCACAACCTGGTGCGCAAGACTGTCTTGGTCTAAGCCAGTGCGTGGGTCTTTCTTGGGATGTTTGCGTGAGTGTCGCGATGGCACCCAGGGCGTCACCGTGCGCCAGGTTCTGGCTTGCATCAGCAGGGACGAAACACCTGGAATGGCCTGGTGAACGTTACAGGTGTAGTCCTTGACAAATCCAAGCTGAACCAAAAGCAGTTGGAGCTTGCCTTCACGAGTTTCCGCACTCCAGATTTGACGCAACCGGCGCAGGGCCGCTAACGCTTCTTTATCAAAGCCCTTGGCGGCGTAGACCAGCACATGGTCAATGAACCCATCTTGGTCAGCGTCTTCCGGAAAGAACCAAGAATGCACGTGGCCTTGCAGCGGCGTCCCGGTGGCGGGGTCACGGCCAGCAAACAGCCAGTGACCCTTACTAAGACTCATCAGCGCCTGGCGGCAGCGTTCCCCAACCGACAGGGCATCGGACAACTTGGGCAATACGCTCCCGACCAGCACAAAGCGAGCAAACGCCGGTGCGTCCTGGAATGGAGAACTGCGAACAGCCCGCGAAGATGAACGTGGCCTTGATGCTATCTCGTACCGTACCCAGCGCGTGCCTGGGATGCCAGACCAGCGGTCGTCGTGAAGCTTGGCCACATCCAGCTCCAGCGCTGCCAGCACATCGGTGGGAAAGTGCTTTCTAGCCTTGGCAAAGGCGGCTGGGGGCTGCGGGGCGAGTAGCTCAATGGATGACCAAACCGAGACGTCCACGCCATCCGATGACAGCGGTTTGGCCACCTTAGCAACTTGCCCTGTAAACATCTCACGGTTGTCGTCTAAAACAGTGACGTCCACCCAGGATTCGGCACGGCCTAAGTAACTCAGGTGGCGACACAACTGCTCCAGTAGCTGCCTTTGGGCAAGTGGTAGCTGCACCTGTGGCCAAGTTACCCAAAGAGTCGCGTCGGCACTAAAGGCCACAAAGGTATCCAGTACCAAGGTCGTTGTATCTTCGCCCTCCTTGCGGATAGGCATGTAGTGGCGGGTGTGGCCGAGCGTTGTCTCTGGCAACCCATAATGGGGTAAATGCTCACTCAGGCGATTCACCAGCGCTAACAGGTCAGACCGTGGCGGTGGCTGCGGGAGTCGGTACGCCGCCGCGACGAGCGCCCGTAACAGCCGCCAGGGCGATGGGGGCCAGTCAGGGATGCCTTCGTTCACCTGCTGTTGCCAAGCGGTCGCGTGGTACCGGCCTGTGAGAAAGCGGATTTTCAGCGTGAGTGCCATCGCTTAAGCCTCTTGCAGCTCTAACTGTTCCTGCTGTTTCTGGTCCTTCTCCAGCTTGGTTTTTTTCGGCACATAGGTAACCACCGTCACTGGCGGGTCAGCAAAGTAGGGCTTTGCCTGCTCAATCAGCGCGGGCACCATCTTTTCAAGCTCTTGGAGCGTCGGGAGCGACCAGCCAGCAGGTTGGGTGACCCGCAGCTCCACCAGCTCCAAGTCACAGGCGGTGCGCAGGCGCAGGCCCCGCTCCAGAAACCGATGGATTTTCCAGAGCGCCATGGCTATCAGTAAATCGGGCAGGGGTTCTGCCAACGCATAGTCTCGGATTTGCAGCAGGTCGAGATTGAAGTAGGCCGTGATCCGCTCAGCGACGTATTCCGTACGGTGATAAGGGATATGGCCGCCTCCTTCTTTGGCTTCTGCCTGGGGATCGATGAGATCTTTTTTGACCCCACCCAACAGCACCCGCTCCACTCCCTTGGCTTCGATAAATCCCGACAGGGCACGTGGGAGTTTGTAGCGGCCTCCAGCAATCTCTTTTTTAGCCAGGAACACCCCGTGCAGTAGGCAGTTGAGGTCATATTTGGCCAGCACCTGAGCAAAGCGCTGAAAACTCAAGGGTTTGCCAGGGGCAACCTTTAAGTCTTTCAAAAGTTGCTCGTAGAACGACTTATCTTCGCTTTCCAGGATGTAGTTAGAGTTGAGCCGGTGAGCTTCGAGCAAGGAATTGGTTAAAAATTCACCGTCTGCGCTGCGGACTTCCACATAGGGAATCCCCTGGAAAAGTGCCACCACGTTTTGGTGTTTTTCATCCCAAAGGGTGGCCTCCAGGCGGTTAGCGACGCTCTGGTGGGATTCGACGATGAGCATGGGTGTTTTGTCGGGCAAGCGATATTCTGCAGCTCCCAAATCCGGGAAACCAGTCGGCTGGAAGCGGGCTCCTTGTTGGGGCCGGAGTTCTGCCTCTATCAATAACCGAGAGGCGGAGTTGAGCTTTTCGAATTTGACGAACATGCAAACACCTCCTTTAGAAATCAGCGGTTCCTGTAGCTGGCTGTGCTGCTGCAGGGCACACAGCATTCAAGCGGCAAAACTGGCATTCAGCCATACTCGGGCTTGGTGCTGGCGGTTCTTTGGCGGTGATGACTGCTGTCAGTCGGCGCATGTTCTGTTTCCAGCTATCGTTGATGCGTTCGGGGGGAATCTCAATACTGTTGATAATCGCCATTTTCTGTGGGTCCACATAAACCAGGCGTCCTCTAGGGATAGTGGTCAACTGATGCAAGCCAACGCACGGCGCAGCGGCCATATAAATCTCTAGTTGGGCTTGATGTTTTGGGAGAGCGGAACCGGTCTTAACTTCCACAACTAAGGATTCGCTAGTGCTACTTGCCAGAGCCACGATGTCCGGCTGTCCCGAGATAGTCAGACCATTTTGGGTGGTGAGCCAGAACTTGTTGTTTTCTTGAGTGAAGACGCGGTAGCCCTGGGCTTGCAAGTTTGCAGCCACCCATGCGACCGCGCGGTCATGCTGTGTGGTATCGAACACCGAACCATTGGGCGGGAGCTGGCGGCGACCGTAGGTGTGCAGAGCCAACAAGCACTGGGCTTCACGAGCGAGATAGGCCGCGAGCCAGTTGGGATGGGCGTAGGGACGCTGTCGGGGCGGCAAGTTGTTTATTACGATTTGTTTTGGTTGCATTTTTGTATTCACTTAATTGCAAATAACACATCTATGATTCTGTGCTAGCCTACAGGCGACTGTCACCAACAACAGGTCGGGCAAGTGTCTAGTAAAGATACCAACTGCGCAGATGTCTAGGAAAAGGCTTTTTTGCGTATAGAAGCGTTTACTAGACATCGCTGGGAACTAAGCTGGCAAGAACCATCCGTCATCGCAGGAGCTGCTCATTGCTCCGTTTTGGTCGCGGAGACCGCCAGCTGCTGTTCATAAGCCAGCCGCAGGGGATGCTTTCGCCCGGTTTGCCTATCGGCATCCCTACCCGACGGCACTGGTGGGGGCCGTCAAGAGCCTGGCTCAGGCGTGGGTCGAGCAGAACTATCCAGCAGGAGAGCCGGTGCGTGGCTGGGAGTGCCAAATGGCCTTGGAGTTCCTGGCGGAAATCCGGCGCGGCATCTAACCGCCGGGTGACCACCAGATGGCCTGGTGAGTGTAGGTCTGCTGTCGGCTAGTGGGTCCCGGCAAGTGGTGGGTAGCAGATTCCTGGCGGACCGGGCCTAGTGGGTGGCCAACAGGTAGGTAACTTCCCGGCGGCTGGTGGCCACCAGGTTGTAAGTATTTTGTACTGCAGCCGGCAAGCCTTTTTATGCGTCAACATTTATGTTACTCCTAACCATCCCTACCCCTCCCCACGGCTTGATGCCAGCCTAAGTGTTTTGTGTGTACCTTCTGCTGGCTGCAGAAAAAAATTTTTGCATGGGTCTCTTTTTTTTCGGTTAGGAGATCTGATTCTTCTGGGGTAGATTTTTGTGGCTGGTGGGGCCATTTTGTGGGCGTTGCCAGCGCTGGGGGATGGTTAACTTTAGCTGACCATGTAGTCAAACAAAATGCCATACAAAAGCAGTACAATCAGGTGGCTTCTCGCACGCTCCTAGAGTCAGACCTGGCCTGCGTTAAGCCTAAAGTGTTCACTGGGATACAATACCACTTAGGTTGGCCGAAAAATGGGCACACTAAGCCTGTAGGGGGGCCTAGTCATTTTTCAAAAGCTCGTCCAGTTCTGCTTGGAGTGCGGCGATCCTGCGGGTGTACAGGGCACGCATCCGCTCCTGATTGGCCAGGGGGAGGTTGGTCGGGATGGTGGCCAAGGCCTGCTCATAGTTGGCGATATGCTGGCGTAGTTCTTCAGCCCGCTGGGCCTTGTCCTGGGCGATGGTGGTGGCCACGGCCTGGGCGTGGGCGACCTGTTGCTGGCGGGCCTGCTCGGCGGCTTGGTAGCGCGTTAGCCATTGCCGCATCTCCTCAAAAAAGGTGGCGTTGTAGTGGGAAAAGCGCTGGACGCAGGCGCTCACATACGCCCCGATGACCTGGACAGGCTTTCTGAGCTGCTCCCGCTGCTGCGCGTACCACCGGCAAAATTGCGCGATGACGGGCGATTTTCGGGCTTGCCGCCACCAGCTTTGCAACGACAGCCGGGCGTAGTTGGGGTCAGCGTAGTCTTGTAGCTGGGCGAATACCTGTTCCAGGCCAGCAATGAGCTGCTCCAGCGTCGGCGGCGGCAACAGGTCAGCGGCGGCCCCATTGGGCAATGCGCCTCGCCACGGAATCTCCAGGCTCGCCGTGACCCCCGGGACTTCCAGAAGGTTGGACAGGCGGTGTCTTGTGCCGGGCTTAAACCGCGGGTGGCGGCGCACCAGGCCCAAGGCTTCCAACCGGGCGACCAAGGCGACCACCCACACCCGCGAAATGCCTAGTCGCGCGGCGAGATACCGATAGCTGGCAATGCAGCCGTGCAGGCGCCCAAACGAGAGCTGAACTATAGCTAAGCACACAATGTTTGGCATGAGCTACAACTGGAGACCTTGACGCTTCTGCCTTGTCCGCTGTCCAAACACGCCAACTTAAATGTTTTCTGCTATAGGAGAACTCTGTCCTTTTCTAAAAACCTAGAAAATCACATCGGCATTATATTCAACTTCATCCACCACTATAATGCATCATTACTTACATAGCACTACCTGTACTCCGAGTTACTCAGATCTTTGGGCGTGATGGTGCCACTGATAGTTGTAGAGACTTGCTTGAAGTCAACTTGATGGACTTTAGAAAGATCAGCGGTTTGTTAGGCCTGAGCCGTCATCGGAACCAAAGTCGTCAAGGCCAACATCCATGACTAACTCCTTAGGCATGTGAGGTTGAGTGATTGAGACGCTGGATGCAAGGGCTGTGTTCTTCTAGATTGGGGGACGAATATGATGGGAATCTCTCAGCTTTTGTGATCCAGATTACCTATACAGCTAAGCTGCTTTAGTTTGTCGGTGAAAGACGGAGTCTCGCTCTAGGACTTCAGGGATGCTTGTAACGGCCTATGGATGGCTACCTGCGAAATCCTTTCCTAAATCCCTAAGGCTGTTTGCCCAGATGACCCAGCTACAATGGGAGCATTAACACTTAAGGGAGCGGTCAGCGATGGGACTGGAGTTGCATAACTTTTATTGGGAAGAAGAACGGCTGGTGCAGGTGGAAACCCAACCCCATCACCTGGCGGGTTTGCTGGCCAATATCCGGGAAACGCTGGCAAACTCCGATGCCGACTGGGAAGATGTGTACTCGGCCTACTACGAATGCCCCGAAGACGGCACCGTGACATTTTACGAGGCGGAAAGCGCCGAAGCAGGCCAGCCAGGGATTTGGACGTATGTGGTGTACCCTTGTGCGGCTGGCGAAGAAACGGTCATCACTCAGGCGGACATTGATACCTATCAACCCGTACTGGCGCTGCGGGAACTGGCGGCCCAGGCATGAGGGAGTTCGGCAACGCAGACTGTTCACGGCCCGATACCAGCCAGGCCAGTTTCATCGCTCCCAATGCCACCGTGATTGGCGACGTGCGCATCGGGCCAGAGGTGAATATTTGGTATCAGGCAGTGGTGCGGGGCGATTGCAGTCCAGTGATTCTAGGCCGGGGCACCAATATCCAAGATGGCTGCATACTGCACGGCGACCCTGGTGAACCAACAGTCTTGGGAGAATGGGTGACAGTGGGACACCGGGCCATCATCCACAGCGCTGAGATTGGCGATGGAACGATGGTGGGGATGGGAGCCATCGTGCTCAACGGAGTTCGTATCGGCAAGGGGTGCATCCTGGGAGCCGGTGCCGTGGTCACCAAATCTATTCCCGATTACTCCCTGGCGATTGGCATCCCCGCCAAAGTGATTCGGGAAGTGACGCCCCAGGAAGCCGCTGATTTAATCACCCACGCCCAGCATTACGTGGCGCTGGCCCGTCAACACGCGCGTCAGGTCTTGGAAGGAGACGGCTCGCCAAAGATGGGACTCAGGTAGGCCACCAACACCCCGATGGCAAAACCCGCCACGTTGCGAAACACCGGCAACCAATCGCTGGTGCGACTGACCACCGGCCCAATTCCAAAGGAGATAAACAGCATCCCCCACAGGGGTGAAAAGATCAGCACCCATTGCCAGGCAATGACTTGGCCAGGACGCCGGGGTTGGGCTGCAAACCCACAAATGACGCCCCCTACCAGCGACGTGATGAGCGTCAGCAACCACTGCTCGCGGGGTAAACCGGGCACCACCCGACAACCTCCATCTTTGAGCAAACAGGCTTCAATCACTCGCAACGATTGGATAATTGCCTGGTCTTCCCCGTGGTCGCGCACATAGAACATATTCCCAAACCGGGCCTGTAGCTCGATCCAGAATAGGCGCGGCAGCTTGGCATAGACCGCATCCCCCACGTTGAAGCTCAAGAGATTGCCCCCGCGCGGGTCGGCCACCAGCAACACACTGCGGTCATCTAATCCCCAAAATTCCTTCACTGCTCGGCCAGGCGTCCGGTCGTACTGGGTCACCACCCGCAACTTCCAGCCGTGTTCCCGCTCGAAGTCTTCTAGCTCCTTGGCCAGGGCGGCACGCTGGAGGTTCGTGAGGGAATGATTCAGGTCAATGATCGGGGTCGGGTGGTCCGGCAACAAATCGGGATTGTCGTAGGCCAGCGCTGGACCGGCCACCATCCCCCATCCCACCATCACTATCGTTAAAAAGCTCCAAACCCAGTACCACCGTCGTCCCATAGCACCCTACACTCCGCTTGTCGAAACCTGATGTAACACGTTTGCTACAAAATTTACATTCTGTAACTTGTCTTCTCATTTTAGGGGGGTGGGAGCGGGCGCGTCAAACGGCGGGGGGACCTGGGTTCGCTAAACTGATCAGGGAGTGGATGAGCAACGGTGGCGTGGAGATTACGTTCTTAGGGACCAGTTCCGGGGTGCCGACCCGCAGTCGCAATGTCTCCAGTGTGGCCCTGAAGTTGCCACAGCGGGCGGAGATTTGGTTGTTTGACTGTGGCGAGGGCACCCAGCACCAGTTGTTGCGGAGTGAGTTGCGTATCAGTCAAATCCGCCGGATTTTCATTACCCACATGCATGGGGACCACATTTTTGGGCTGATGGGTCTGCTGGCCAGTTGTGGGCTAGCGGGGGATAACCACGCGGTGGATGTGTACGGGCCGCCGGATTTGCAGGGCTATATCAAAGCATGCTTGCGCTATAGCCAAATGCGGTTTGGGTTTCCGGTGCGGGTGCATCCCGTAGCGCCAGGAGTGGTGTATGAGGAAGAGGAGTTCCGGGTCATTTGCGCGCCGTTGAAGCATCGGGTGCCGGCTTTTGGCTACCGGGTGGCGGAACGGGACCGGCCTGGAGAGTTCAACGTGGCCAAAGCGCAGCAGTTGGGGATTCCGCCAGGGCCGGTGTATGGCCAACTCAAGCGGGGGGAAAGGGTGACGCTTCCCGATGGCCGGGTGTTGGATGGGCGCGAGTTCTGTGGGCCGCCGCAACCGGGTCGCCATTTTGTCTATTGCACTGATACGATTTACTGCGACGAGGCGGTGGAACTGGCGCGGGGGGCGGACGTGCTGGTGCATGAGGCCACGTTTTCCCACCTGGATGCGGCGTTGGCCTTTGAACGGTTGCACTCGACTTCGACGATGGCGGCGCAGGTAGCCCTGGCGGCGGGCGTCAAGCAACTCATCTTGACCCATTTCAGTCCCCGTTACGCGCCGGGCAACCCCATTCAACTAGCGGATCTGCTGGCGGAAGCGCAAGCGATTTTCCCCAACACCGTGCTGGCCCAAGACTTTTGGACCTATGCAATTCCCCGCACGCGAGTACCGGCAACCACAGCAACGGGAGGGGCCTAGGGATGCGACAGCCAGTGCGACCAAAAGGATGGGTGGCTTGGGGATTGATTGCTGTGGCGACGCTGTACCTGGTGCTGATGGTGGCGTTGCCCCTGGCGAATGTGTTTTACCAGGCGTTTCGCGAGGGCTGGTCAGCCTACGTGCAGGGGTTGACGACGCCGGAGGCGCTCCATGCGATCAGACTCACGCTGCTGGTGGTGGGGATTGCGGTGCCCTTGAACACGGTGTTCGGGCTGGTGGCAGCCTGGGTGCTAGCGCGGTATCCCTTGCCGGGGAAGGGGCTGGTGCTGACGTTGCTGGATGCGCCCCTGGCCATCTCGCCGGTGATTGTAGGGCTGATGTTTATCCTGCTCTATAGCCCAACGGTGGGAATATTCCGTCACTGGGTCGAGGCGCTTAAACTGTCTATTGTGTTTGCGCCGCCGGGGTTGGTGCTCACGACCATGTTTGTGACCTTGCCATTTGTGGTGCGGGAGGTATTGCCGGTGTTGGAGAGCACAGGCCGTGAGGAAGAAGAAGCTGCCCAAACCTTGGGGGCGAACGGCTGGCAAATTTTCTGGCGGGTGACGTTGCCCCAGATTCGCTGGGCGCTGTTGTACGGAGTGATTCTGACGACGGCGCGGGCGCTTGGGGAATACGGCGCGGCGGCAGTGATTTCCGGCAAGGTGATCAATCTGACCAACACCCTGACGCTGCACATCGAGCGCATGTACACGGAATACCAGACGGTGGCCGCGTTTGCGGGGGCGTCGCTGTTGACGGTGATTGCGCTGGTGACGGTGGCGGGGCAGGCGCTGGTGGGACAAACAGACCGCCGGTAAACGGGCTACACTATTGCCCATAGCGCGGGAAACGGGGATGCGCATCGGGGTACCCAAGGAAATCAAAGACCAAGAGTTTCGGGTGGGCCTGAGTCCGGCAAGCGTGGCGACGCTAGTGGCCCACGGGCATACGGTGGTGGTGGAAACCCAGGCGGGTCAGGGGGCAGGCTTTAGCGATGAGGACTATAAGCAGGCGGGGGCGTTGCTGGTGCCGGATGCGGCGACGGCTTGGGCGCAGGAGTTGGTGGTCAAGGTGAAAGAACCCTTGCCGGTGGAATACGACTTTCTGCGACCGGATTTGCTGCTGTTTACCTACCTGCATCTGGCGGCCCAGCCGGGGTTAACGAAAGCTCTGCTGCGGGCAGGCACAACGGCCATTGCCTACGAGATGGTGGAACTGGAGGATGGGCGCTTGCCCCTGTTGCACCCCATGAGTGTGATTGCCGGGCGGTTGGCGGTGCAGTTCGGCAGTCACTTTCTCCAGCGACCAGCAGGAGGACGGGGGGTGCTCCTTGGCGGTGTGCCAGGGGTCAAACCTGCCCACGTGGTGATCCTAGGCGGCGGCGTGGTGGGTACGGAAGCGGCGCGGATGGCGATTGGACTGGGCGCGCAGGTGACCATCATTGAGTTAAACCTGGACCGGCTCCACGCCCTAGGGGATTTGTTCGGGTTCCGGGTGCAGCTTTTGTACAGCAACAGCACCCACATCGCCGAGATGGTGCCGACGGCAGATTTACTCATCGGGGCAGTGCTGGTGCCAGGCAAACGCACACCCACGCTGGTGTCGGAGGAACTGGTGCAGCAGATGAAACCGGGCAGTGTGATTGTGGACGTGGCGGTGGACCAGGGGGGCTGCGTGGCGACGTCTCGGCCGACTACTCACACGCAACCGGTCTATACGCGCTACGGGGTGCTGCACTATGGGGTGCCGAACATGCCCGGCGCAGTGCCCTGGACGGCGACCCAAGCCCTGAACCAAAGTTTGTTGCCCTACCTGCTGGAGTTGGCCGACCGGGGATATGACGCGCTCAAGCCGGGAACGCCCCTAGGCCGGGGGGTCAACACGATGGGCGGGCGCTTGGTGCATCCCGCGCTGCAGGATTTGGTGCTTTAGAATGGGGGTGGCAGTCCAGTGCCTTCCCCGCATGCGCTACGTTTGGCAATGTTTTCGACAGCCGGTGCCGTCGGCGTTGACCTTGAATCGGCAGGAAGCCTTGACCGCGCTGGCGACCGCGATGATAGCCATTGACGATGAGTTGTCGCCTTTAGAGATGACGGCGTTGCGCACCCAGTTAACGGCTTTGGGGATTGACGTGGATGCTCAATTGCTGGCCCAAGTGCAGAAATGGTTGCAGTCAGTGGACCCTTTGGAGTTGTTTTGGGCGGGGGTACGGGCAATTGACCCAGCCGACCGGGAAACTGCCGTGAAATTAGTGGCGAAATTAGCCCTGGCTGATGGCGTTGCCCTGGTGGAGGAAAACGATCTGGTGGCGGTCTTGGGGGAAACCTTTGGGATGAATCACGCTCAGATTCGCGCCCTAGTGCAGCAGGCCACCCACCCATGACAGGGCAACACTGGCCGGTGGTGCTGGCGACCACAGGCGCTTCGGGACAGATTTATGCCCTGCGCGCGCTGAAGTATCTCCTCCAGGCCGAATACATCGTGGAACTGGTGCTCTCCCAGGGGGCCTACCGCGTCTGGAGCGACGAAATGGGGGTCAAAATCCCGGCGGTGCCCCAGCAGGAAATGTTTTGGCGGGAACAGGTAGGGGTGCCCACAGCGGGGAAATTGATTTGCCATCACTGGCGCGACATCGGGGCGGGGATTGCCAGCGGCTCTTACCGCACCCAGGGGATGGTGGTCATGCCCTGTAGTATGGGGACGGTAGCGAAACTGGCGGCGGGCTTGAGCGGCGATTTGATTGAGCGGGCGGCGGATGTGCATCTCAAGGAGGGACGGCGCTTGGTGTTAGTGCCCCGTGAAACGCCCTTGAGTCTCATTCACTTGCGCAATCTCACCACCTTGGCGGAGGCGGGCGCCCGCATTGTCCCGGCCATTCCGGCTTGGTATCATCAGCCCCAGTCCATCCTGGATCTGGTGGATTTTGTCGTGGCGCGGGCGTTGGACCAGTTAGGGATTGATTGTGTGCCATGGCAACGCTGGTCATGAAGTGGGTGCTGGTGCTGCTGGGAGCGGCCTGGGTGGCGCTGGTCATCCAAAACTGGCAACCCTTTGTGCCCCTGGTGCTGTTTGGACAACCAGTGCTGACCGTACCGCTGGGATTGGCTTTTGGGTTCACTTGTCTGATGGGGTGGGTGACGGCCTGGGGATTGGATTGGTGGTTAGGGAAACCGCGCCGCAAACCCGAACCTGAACCCATTGTCTTGGAACCGGATTACGTGGAGTACCCCCGTAAGTCGCCGCCCCCCGCCGATGAGGATGAGTGGGACTTCACGGAGGATTGGAATTGATGGACGCTAGTGACAGATGGGAATGGCCGTTGGTTCGCTCTGACCAATGAAAGTGGCTTGGCTATAGAATGAGCACAGTCTGCCAGGGCTTGGGAGCAATGTCTGTTCGCACCGAATCGCTGTACGAATGCGACTATTACCAGTGGTTGACGGAGACAGTGAACTGTTTGAAGGCAAGAGACTTCACCAACCTTGACCTGAAAAACTTGATTGAGGAGATAGAGGAGTTGGGACGGCGTGAGAAATACGCGATAGCGAGTTACTTGATGCGTCTGTGTGAACACTTGTTAAAGCTCCAATACTGGGAAACCGAGCGGCAACGTTGCTACAGGGGTTGGCTGGTCGAAGTTCGCAACTTCCGTAAAGAGATTAAGCGCCGTTTACAGGCCAGTCCTAGTCTCAAACCGTGGATACAAGACATCTACGTTGAGGAATATCGAAATGGGAGGCAATTATTTCTAGACGGGAGCGGTTTGGCCAGTGACGCGATTCCTGAAACACCCCCTTTTACCTTGGCGCAAGCACTGGATGAAAACTGGTTGCCAGCTGATTTAACTGGGGTCGGTTAATGGGTCTGTGTCGGTGGGTGAAGACTGCTGCCAAAAGGCCAATTTTTCGGGAAAGTCACCCGCAACAATCGCCTGGCGTAACCCAGCCGTAAACCGCATGAGTTCGGTGATGTTGTGAATCGAAAGCAGGGTGTAGGCTAGCAGTTCCCGGGCGCGAAATAAATGACTCAAGTAAGCGCGGCTGAAGTGTTGACAGGTGTAGCAGGGACATGTCGGGTCTAACGGTCGTTCATCCCGTTGAAACGCGCGATTTTTCAGATTCCAGCGTTCCCCCTGCACCAAAACCGCGCCATGCCGAGCCAACCGCGTGGGAATCACACAGTCGAATAAATCCACCCCGGCGGCAATCGCAATCGCCATTTCCCGGTACGTGCCCACGCCCATCAGATAACGCGGCCGGTCTGCTGGTAACTGGGGCGCGACTGCCTGCACAATTTGATGCATCTGTGCTACCGGCTCGCCCACGCTGACACCGCCAATGGCATACCCCGGTAAGTCGTATTCCGTGGTGTACTGCAAAGACAACTGCCGCAAGTCCGGATAGATACCCCCTTGGACGATGCCAAACAAGGCCTGGTCTGCCCGTTGATGCGCCCGTACACATCGCCCTAGCCATTTATAAGTGCGTTCCACCGCCTGCTTCACGTCGTCGTAGCGAGCGGGATAGGGAGGACACTCGTCAAACGCCATGATCACATCGGCTCCCAGCGCGTTTTGAATCGCGATGGATTTTTCCGGTGTGAGGTAAATCAGATCACCGTTGCGGGGGGAGCGAAACCAAACGCCGTCGTCGCTGATTTGACGCAGGGAACTGAGACTAAAGACCTGGAACCCCCCGGAATCGGTCAAGATAGGCCCGGGCCACTGCATAAACCGGTGTAACCCGCCGCAATGAGCAACGATGTCTTCCCCTGGTTGCAAATGCAGGTGGTAGGTGTTGCTGAGAATCATCTGGGCGCCGGTGCGGGCCAACTGGTCGGGTGCAACACCCTTAACGGTAGCTAGGGTTCCCACCGGCATAAACGTGGGCGTCAACACAACGCCATGCGGTGTACAAAACCTGCCAGCGCGAGCATGGGTGTGGGAACACGCCCGCTCAATCTCAAACGCAAATCCACTCACCGGCTAGTTGCCCCCGAACTCTGCTAAATTTTTAACAAGATTTAACGTTTTTGCGGCCCATCTGGTTGCCCTTATGACATCCCATATTCGCAACGTTGCTATTATCGCCCACGTGGACCACGGCAAGACGACCCTGGTGGATGCGCTGTTGAAACAGGCAGGGGCGTTTCGTCAGGGGGAAGAGGTGCCAACCTGTGTGCTGGACTGGAATGAACTAGAGCGGGAGCGGGGCATTACCATCCTGGCCAAAAACACGGCTGTCCGTTACAAGGACTATCTCATCAACATTGTGGATACGCCGGGGCACGCCGATTTTGGGGGCGAGGTGGAGCGGGTGCTGGGCATGGTGGAGGGCTGTCTGCTCATCGTGGATGTGAACGAAGGGCCGATGCCCCAAACACGATTCGTATTGCGCAAGGCGCTGGAGAAGGGGTTACGCCCGATTGTGGTGCTCAACAAGGTGGACCGGTTGCAGGGCGACCCATTTGTGGCGCTGAATAAGGTGCTGGACTTGTTTCTGGAATTGGGGGCGGACGACGACCAGTGCGAGTTCCCTTACCTGTTTGCGTCGGGAATGGCCGGGCATGCCCGCTGGCGCTGGGAGGATGAACCGGTGGATATGCAACCCCTGTTTGAAGCGTTGATTCGCTATGTGCCGCCGCCGGCGGGGGATGAAAACAAGCCCTTGCAGTTGCAGGTGACGACCCTGGATTACTCCGACTACTTGGGCCGCATTGTGATTGGCAAGATTCACAATGGGCGGATTACCACAGGGCAAACGGCGGCGCTGGTTACTGCCGACGGCACCATCATTCGCGGCAAGGTCACCAAGCTCTTTGGGTTTGAAGGGTTAAAGCGGGTGGAGTTGACATCGGCTGGCGCAGGGAACATTGTGGCGGTGGCGGGGTTTAACGAGGCGAATATTGGCGAAACGATCACCTGCCCCGATAACCCCCTGGCGTTGCCCCTGATTAAGGTGGACGAACCGACGCTGCAAATGACCTTTTCGGTGAACGATTCCCCCTTTGCTGGTCAAGAAGGGAAATTTGTCACGTCCCGGCAATTGCGGGAGCGCCTGTTCCGGGAGTTGGAGACCAATGTGGCGCTGCGGGTGGAAGAAACGGAAGACCCAGACCGGTTCCTAGTTTCGGGGCGGGGGGAGCTGCACCTGGGGATTTTGATTGAAACCATGCGCCGGGAAGGGTACGAGTTCCAGGTGTCCCAACCCCAGGTGATTTACCGCCAGATCGACGGCCAGCCCTGCGAACCCTACGAGTACCTGGTGCTGGATGTGCCCGATGAGGCGGTTGGCAGTTGCATCGAAGCCTTGGGACCGCGGCGGGGCGAGATGCAGGATATGCAGGTGGGGGGCCATGGCCGCACCCAGTTGGAATTCATTATTCCGGCGCGGGGGTTGGTGGGCTTTCGCAGCGAGTTCATGCGCTTGACCCGGGGCGAGGGCATCATGAGCCATAGTTTCCTGGACTACCGTCCCTTGGCCGGACCTATCGAAACCCGCCGCAATGGCGTGTTGATTGCCATCGAAGAGGGAGAAGCCACCTTCTACGCCCTGAAAAACGCCGAAGACCGGGGGGTGTTTTTCATCAAGCCGGGCACGCGGGTCTATAAGGGCATGATTGTCGGGGAGCACAACCGGCCCCAGGACTTGGAACTGAATGTGTGCAAAACCAAGCACCTGACCAACATGCGCTCGGCGGGCGCGGAGGAGTTGACCCCGTTGCAACCGCCGGTGGAGATGAATCTAGAGCGAGCGCTGGAGTATATCGGCCCTGATGAACTGGTGGAAGTAACGCCGAAGTCGGTGCGCCTGCGCAAGTTGAACCAAAAACTGGCCCGCCGTTAACCTGCTCGCCCCAGGACAAACAGATTGCCTTTGTCGCCCCGGCTGATCCGCAGGTCCATGTCTAGGTAAGTAATATCCAACCAGCCCTGGGAACGACTGCTGTCCAAGGAAATCCGCAACAGGGGCAATGACTCGTCCTGCTCCAGGCGGCTCAGCCAGCGGGTGGGGTTCTGCTGGTAATCGACCAACTGTTGCACCCCTAACAGGCTCTGTTCAAAGTAAATGGCGATGCGACTGGGGTTCAACACTTCAAACCGAGCTTTGACAGCCAGCAGACCATCGAGCAGCCCTGGCAGCCCTTGCGCTTCGGCAACGTTGTACACCCGGTTGCGGTCCGCCTGGATGACCTGGTAAATCTGGCCCAAGGTCACCAGCGGCAAGCGCCCCAAAAACAGGACATCGGTACTGGTGGTGTACAGCAGTTGCCAGCAACCGCTCAGGAGTTCGGGGGATTGCACCGGGTTGGGGGTGGGGTTTTGGGCTTCCAACCGGCGCACCAGTTGGTCAATCTCCGCCTGCACCTGGGGCGTTACCAGTAATCCCCGGTTGGTGGTGGCCACCGCTTGTAAAAGCCTGAGTTTCTCTTGCATGGTGCGTTTCCCCAACCCGCCACCGCTATTAGAGCAGGTTTCGCCGGTGCGCACAAGCCGGAAACTACTCTACTCAGCGACCTGGCATGTGCCCCCTGCAGCCGTAATTTTCTCCTGAGCCGACGCGCTAAAGGCCGCCGCTACCACCGTAATGGGCCGGTTAATCTCCCCATCCCCCAGTACTTTCAACGGCCCCTGGGGTTGTTTAATCCAACCGGCGGCTTGGAGCGCTTCTAAGGTGATGGGTTGCGGTCCATCCCAGGCTGCTAACCGGCTCACGTTGATCACCGTATAACGCTTGGCGTTGACCGACCGAAAACCGTGCAGCTTCGGAATCCGGCGGTAGAGCGGGTTTTGGCCCCCTTCAAAGCCAGGACGGATACGCTCACCGGAGCGGGCCTTTTGCCCGCGCATCCCCAACCCGCAACTGCCCCCCTGTCCGGCGCTAATCCCGCGACCAACACGGCGACGTCGGCGATGTGAACCAGGTTGGGGATGAAGTTCATGGAGTTTCATGGCGCTCACCTAACCTAGCCGTACAACTGTTCCATAGGAATCCCGCGCTCTTTCGCAACCTGGGAAAAGGTGCGGAGATTCGCTAACGCGGCAATGGCCGCCCGAGCGTTATTCAAGGGATTGCTCGACCCCAACTGCTTGGCCAGCACGTTTTTGACGCCCGCCAGTTCCAACACCGTCCGCACCGCGCCCCCGGCGATCACTCCTGTCCCTGGCGCAGCCGGTCGCATGAGCACCGTCGCGGCTCCCGCACTGGCCTGGGTGGGATGGGGAATCGAGTTGGAGCGGGTCAAGGGCACCGTGATCAGATGCTTTTTGCCGTCGGCTGCCCCTTTGCGCACCGCGCTACTGACATCATTGGCCTTGCCCACTCCAACACCGACTTGGCCCCGTTCATTGCCCACCACCACAATTGCCCGGAAGCTGAGCTTTTTACCCCCCTTGACCACCTTGGTCACCCGGCGGGTTTGCACGACCCGTTCCTGCCATTCCGGTTCTTTCTCTTGGGTGCGGGCGGCTTTACTGCGACGTTCCTTAGCCATAGCTCACCACTCCTTAACTAGAACTCCAATCCCGCTGCACGGGCGGCTTCGGCCAGGGCTTTGACCCGACCGTGGTACAGGAACCCCCCTCGGTCGAACACCACCTTGCGGATGCCTTTTGCCAGCGCCCGTTCCGCAATCAACTGCCCCACGCGGGT
Organism: Gloeomargarita sp. SKYB120; assembly: GCA_025062155.1. Classification (NCBI taxonomy): domain Bacteria; kingdom Bacillati; phylum Cyanobacteriota; class Cyanophyceae; order Gloeomargaritales; family Gloeomargaritaceae; genus Gloeomargarita; species Gloeomargarita sp. SKYB120. The sequence goes on from JANXAM010000030.1 coordinate 25,615, forward strand.
CGAAGCGGCACAGGTCGCGCCATTGTTGTTGAGTTCCTGGCGCAGTTCGGGTTCCACTGACGCAGCGGCGGCCAGGGTGTGGTGCCGGGTGTCGTCAATGACCTGGGCATAAATGTGCCGGTGTGAGCGGAAAACCGCTAGACGCGGTCGTTCGGGCGTTCCAAACACTCGCTTGCGGATGCGGCGGTGACGCCGCTGGATGGCCTCAATGCGACTGAGTTTCATGGCTGCTCCTACTTCTTCTTACCACCGGTTTTCCCTTCCTTGCGACGCACAACTTCGCCCAGATAGCGAATGCCTTTGCCCTTGTAGGGTTCCGGCGGGCGGACAAACCGAATCTGGGCAGCGACATTGCCCACCAGTTCCTTGTCAATCCCCCGCACAGCCACAATGGTGCCTTGGTTCACCGGCTTGCCGCTGGCGTCTTCCACACTGAGCGTAATCCCCGGCGGCGGGGCGATTTCCACCGGGTGGCTGTAGCCCACGTTTAGGACCAACTTCGAGCCGGACATCTGCGCCCGGTAGCCGACCCCCTGAATCTCCAGCTTGCGCTCGAAGGCGTTGGTCACTCCCTCCACCATATTCGCCACCAGCGTGCGACACAGGCCGTGCAGTTGACGGTTGCGCCGGGAATCATCAGCGCGGCTGACCACCAGCATATTGTCCTGCTGTTGCACGGATACCCCACTGGGCAATTCCCGCTCCAGTTCACCTTTGGGGCCTTTGACTTTGACCCGCTGGCCGTCGAGCGTCACCGTCACCTTGGCCGGTAAAGGAATCGGTCGTTTACCAATCCGGGACATGGCTGCTCCTACCAGATGTAACACAACACTTCCCCACCGACACCGTTTTTGCGGGCTTCCCGGTCGGTCATGATGCCCCGCGACGTCGAGAGCACGGCAATGCC
>JANXAM010000031.1 GCA_025062155.1 Gloeomargarita sp. SKYB120
ATGCAGGCTTCGACCGTTTCGCCCGGCTCTACCTTGCCCCCTGGAAATTCCCACAGGTTGGCTAACAGACCCGTCGGCGGGCGCTGGTCAATCAGCACCTGGCCCTGGTCGTTCCAGATCACCGCCACGCCAATGGTGCGATGGGGGATGGGTTTTCCGGCTTCGCGCATCGGTAACACCTCCTGTTGCTGGGTGTGAAAGGCTTGGCATCGGGGTTGCCACGGGCACTGGAGACACTGGGGCTTCTGGGGCAAACACACGGTGGCTCCCAGGTCCATCAACGCTTGGTTAAAGTCGCGTGGGTTTTCTGGGTCGAGCAGTTGGGTCGCCAAGGTCCACAGTTGTTTCTGGTTCCGGCGCGGGGGTATCTCTAGAGCAAATAGCCGGCTCAGGACGCGCTGGACATTGCCGTCGCAGATGGGATAAGGGAGATTAAAGGCGTGGCTGAGAATTCCCCCCGCCGTGGTGCGCCCGATGCCCGGCAATTGCACGAGTGCAGCGAAATCCTGAGGCACTTGTCCCCCGTAATCCCGCAGGATGACCTGGCAGGTTTGGTGCAGGTACTCGGCGCGGCGGTAATACCCCAGCCCTTCCCAGAGCTTGAGAATGTCTTGCCGTTGCGCCTGGGCACAGTCGGCAAGCGTAGGCAGCGTGGCCATCCAGCGCTGGTAGTAGGGGATAACTGTGTTCACCTGCGTTTGTTGCAGCATGAACTCGGATACCAGCACCCTGTAGGGCGTTGGGTTGTCTCGCCAGGGCAACGCGCGACCATGGTGGACATACCAGCGCAGCAGCTGCTGGCGATACCAGCAAACGTCCATTGCTTGGGGGTTCTAGGCCGTTAGGATTATAGAGAAATTTCGGCAAAGGTTCCCTGATGACGGACACGCTGTTGTGCTTGAGCTTTCACCTGGCTCCCGACACGCTGGCTTTAATTCCGGCGCGGGACTGTTTGGAGGTCATGCCCCTGGCGCGAGACCAGGTAGTGCCGATTCCCGAGATGCCGCCAGCTGTCATGGGCGTGACCAACTGGCGCGGGGAAGTGCTGTGGCTCGTGGATTTGGCCTATGGATTGGGTTTTGCCCCGTTGCCAGAACTCTATCCGTTGCAATCGAGTTACTACGCGCTGATTCTGATGCCAAGGGACCAGCGGTTGGGCGTCGTCGTGGCGCAGGTGGGTCAAATACTGACCTGTCCCTTAAACGAGGTGCAATCCCCTCCTGGCACGACGCTGACAGCAGCTCTCGCCCAATGCCTGCGCGGTTACTGGTTAACGAATGACAACCGGACGTTCCTAGTGTTGGATACGCAGGGGCTGGTGGGGGCATTAGCGACTTCTCAAAAGCGCTGAACACCAATTACTTGCCGGAGCATCCCTGGCGAGACCTGTCCATAGGGACCGCGCTCTATAGAAAACTTACAGATGGTACAGCCATTTCAAGCAAGTTTGAGACATTTTTTCAGTCAGGAGAAATAGTAACAATCCCTATCCCCATCGAATGTTTGAGGTAGCCACTGTTCTGGATCAGCGAAAAAGTGTCTCATTATTACCCACGGCCACCAAGGGTTGCTCTAACCTTCCCTAATTCGCCAGGGGTTGATAACTGTTTAATGTTTTATGTACGCTTATATAATCTAGCCATGAAATTGAGTGAGTGGTGCCAGCGGTTGTGCGTCTGACATTGAGCTACCAAGCACGGATTGCCACAACCCCAGACCAACAGGCGGTGCTAGCCGCTTATGCAGCGTTATTTGGGCGAGTTGAGCGGTCTCTCTTTGCCGCGATGGTCGCTGGGCGGGACGAAAACCAGACAAAACGGAAATTCCTGCAACGGTTTGGTGTCACCGCTAGACAATTCAACAGTGCACGTGTGGAACTAGAAGGACGCCTACAAGCTGTCAAAGAAAGTCAGGCAACAGAGATTGAGCAGTTGCAGCAGAAGATACGTCAAGCACAACGGGTCATTCAGCAGGAAAAACGTCGGTTCGTCTTGCACCAAAAGCAACGGCGCTTGGCTAGGTTGCAGAGTCAACTGGCGCGTCTGGAAGCCGATAGGCACAGTGGCAAGATACGGCTGCGTTTCGGTTCCAATCGACTGTTTCGCCAGCAGTTTGCTCTGGCGGCTAATGGTTATGCTTCTCACGCGGAATGGTTAGCCGACTGGCGGTTTAGCCGTTCTCGACAGTTTTTCGTACTTGGTAGTCAGGATGAGACAGCCGGTAATGTATCATGCCAAGCCGTACCGGAAACGGACGGGACGTTCACGCTTTATCTGCGCGTGCCCGATGCACTCGTGGAGCAGTTTGCTAACTGTTTGTCTCCTGGGCCAGAGCAAAAAGGAAAGAAGGTCTACCTGAAGTTAACGGGCCTTCGGTTTGCCTATGGTCATGACCAAATTGTGCAAGCGTTACAGGGGGTGAAGCTGCAAACCACTACTCGTAGCGGCAAAGCCACGACCAAGCGAATTGGCACACCCGTCAACCACCGTTTCATCCTGGATGCGCGTGGTTGGCGTGTGATGGTCAGTGTTGAACCGATGCCACCAGAGCCGGTGACCAACCGAGCGGCTGGTGCTATCGGCGTAGACATCAATGCCGACTACTTAGCCGTAACCGAAATGGACCGGTATGGGAACTGGGTAGAGTCTTGGCGGTTTGATTTGCCCCTGTACGGCAAGACGACGGGTCAAGCGCAAGCCATCATTTTGGAAGCCTGCGCTCAAGTGGCTCAGTTGGCGGCAGAAAAAGGAAAACCTTTAGTTGTGGAAGAGCTTAACTTTCAACGGAAACGAGCACAGCTAGAGAGTGAATCACCCCGCCGTTGCCGTCAGTTGTCGAGTTTTGCTTATCGTAAGGTTTTGACCGGTCTCAAGTCCGCTGCGTTGAGAGCGGGGGTGGAAGTGTGTGAAGTGAACCCAGCCTACAGCAGTGTTATCGGTGCGGTTAATTACGCCAGGAAACTTGGCATTTCACCCCATCTCGCCGGGGCGTTGGTGTTGGCCAGAGGAGTTTTGCGCCTGAGTGAACGACCCGCTTGCCGGGGGACAGTCGTTGTTCCCTGGCGAGACGGCCATGTCACCTTTTCCCTACCTGTAAGGAATCGGGAAAAGCATGTGTGGTCGTTCTGGCGGGCCGTTGCTCGGACGCTAGCGGCGGTTGCACCGCAGTCACTGGGTCGTGTGAGTCTTCGACCGCCACCCGTCGAAGATGACCGGCCACCTGGCCATCCGGATGCATGGTCTGAGTGCAGCAGTGACTTGCCGGTGAGACTCCGGCACGCTCCGCTCCTGCAGGTGGCGGGAGAAGTTGCTGGGAGTACCGTTCGCCCAGCAGCCTGTGGATAATTGTCCATGGTTTTAGGAACGGCACTACGAGAACTGTCTTGGTATGACGATTGCGAGCATCAGTCGAAACAATACAATTAACACTGGACGCTTTTTCGTGTCGCCGATTCGACGTAGCGCTTTTACCGAGTAAATTTCGCCCTGGTAGGGAAAAGCGTCAACTCCAGTTGTTAGAAACTGCATCATGGGGAGTAGCCTTTAGTCCTGCCAGGGGGCTTCTTCGTCCCAGCTCGCTATTGCTGTAGCTTCGGTCATTTCTACCCAGTTGGTCTCTGCTTGCCCAGAAATGCCCGTAATTGGTGTTCCACCTGCTGGGCATACCATAACCTCAGTTCCAGCGCCGCTAAAAGCTGTGCATTTTGGCTCAGAAGTAGACATGCTGGTTGCATTCATTGCGACTTCTCAGCATACCCAAGATGCGGTCGCACGAGCGCCAAATACTTTTAACGCAGAGAATGATAGGAAAACCTATCACCCCGTGACCCTAGAACACGACAACTATAGGTGATCCAGCCATAGCGCGTTACACTGGTCAGTAGATGAATGGGACGGGCAGAAAGATGCAAGCTGAATTACCGCCGCAGGAGTTTCAAGCACAGGTTTTGGCTGAGCTTCGTCGCTTGGACACCGAATTTCGCAATCTCAACAACCGCCTAGATAGTCTCGAAAACCGCATGAGCAGTCTTGAGAACCGCCTGGACACCGAGCTACGGGAAATCAAAGAACAACTCTCCCGCATCCGGTTTGAAATGGAAATCTCTCAAAAAACAGGAGAACGATTAGAGCGGTTAGCCACTTCGCTAATTGCTGGAGCAACCATTGCCGTGATTGCTGGCGTCATCTTGAGCGTTATTCGTACTCTGTAATTTGTAGGCTAAGCCAACCCAACAAGATGGCACCCTACGGCCCAAGTTTGCTCAGAGAGAGATTGCGAAGGAACTGCACTTTACGACCTTGGGGATAACAAACGTATCAGAAAACATTAGGAAGCCATCATCGTGGAAACATCTTAGGTTCCGGTTCTGCTTTATGCCCGTCCCAGGGCCAATCCCACCACGAGCATTCCCAACACGAAAAAGGGCTGGGCGCTGGCTTGATACTTCACATCGTTTTTTAAGGGGTCGCGCAGGAAGTACATATCCTGAAATGTGATTTGGGGAATGACCAATAGCAGCAGCAATGCAGCATAGAGTTGTTGACCAATAGCAACCAGATAGGCCGCTACCCCGATTTGAAACAGGTCAATCATCGCCACGCTGATCCAGGCCGCCGTCTGCACTCCAAATTGCACCGGCAACGAAGCCAGCCCTAGCGCTCGGTCACCCTCAATACTCTTGAAATCGTTGACCACTGCAATGCCCAGGCCCGCCAGGCTGTAAAACAGGGTCAACGCTACAATCGTCGGATTCAGCGTTCCAAACAGAGCATGACCCGCGCACCAGGGCAACGCAATGTAACTGGCCCCCAGAGCGTAGTTACCCAGCCAGCCATTTTGCTTCAACTTCAAGGGGGGAGCTGAGTAGATGTAGGCCAAAACAGCGCCGATGACGGCAATGACGGTAATCACGGGCCAAGAGTGCCCCGCCCACTGGTCCAATACCCAGGCCAGCCCCAAACCGGCCAGTAGCAACAGCCCAATCTGAGCAATGACTTCCTTTAAGGAAATAGCTCCTGAAGGAATTGGGCGGTAGGGTTCGTTAATTGCATCAATCTCCCGGTCAAAAAAATCGTTTAGGGTTTGGGTGTAGCCGGTCATCAGCGGCCCCGCGAGCACCATGCACGCCAGAACCTTCAACACGTCCTCCACGCGCCAGTGAAATCCCCCTGAGGAGGCCGCCCCACACAGCACTCCCCACATCAACGGAATCCAGGTGATGGGTTTCATCAGTTGCAGCCGCAAGCGCCACCTGGGGACATTCTGGACTTGCGCCCCCTTCATCCCCAGCATTTGCCGCACTTGGGCCTGGTTTGGCGTCTCGCTCATCTCTGGCTTCTCCCCCCTAGGACCCTGCAGCAGACAGGTGCTCTTGCACCCAGGCGCGCAGAGATTGGAGTTCCGCCTTGAGCTGGGCCACTTCGGTTTCGAGGGCACGGACGCGGGCTTCCATATCGGCGCTCACGGGTTTGACGGGTGCGGTAGGGATGCGCTTCGCTCGTTCTGCGGCAAGGCGGGTCGCTTGTCGGATGGCTTCAAACAGTTCGTTCTTCTCAAAGGGCTTGGCGACAAAGGAGAAGTAATCAAAGGGTTCCGGCACCTTTTCCACAACTTCCTCCTTGCGCCCTGACATGACCACCAGGGCCATGGTCTGGAGCTGCGGGTCCTGCTGAATTTTTTGGAAGACTTCCCACCCGCCCATCTTGGGGAGAATGAAATCCAGCAGCACCAGGTTGGGGTGGTGTTCCCGGATCATATTCATGCCTTCAACGCCGTCGCGGGCCTCCAGCAGTTCCAGCCCTTCCTGGGGCATCATTTCCCGCACCCGCATGCGAATGACCCGACTATCGTCAATTACCAAAACTTTTTTGGTCATAACGCCCCACCGCTTGGCTCCCATTTCCGATTTAAGCACATTTCCACAGGGCCGCAACGTTCTCCATTAGCGTCAAACCGGCCTTTTTCAAAGCGTCTCGGTCATAGATATCGGCCACGTGGGGAACATAGCCCCACACCGGCACCCTGGTCAACCGCTGGATTAATCCCACCGGCACCCAATCCTCCCGTTGCTCAGGGGTTAGGGGTTGCCGCTCGTTCAAGACAATACCCGCCAAGGGTGCTCCTGTCTGCCGCGCAAGCGCCACCTGGGCGACGGTTTGCCCAATCGCTCCCAACTGCGCCGGCACCACCAGCAGCGTGGGCAAGCGCCATTGGGCAGCTAAATCCGCTACTGTCCACTCCCAAGTCACAGGCGACCCCAGACCTCCAACACCTTCCACCAGGACGCAGGGGTAGCGTTGCCGCAGGCGGGTCAACTGTTGCCAAGCCAAAGCCAAGTCAATCGAACGGCCTTCCCGCGCCGCCGCTAGCGGGGGAGCCAAGGGCGCCGCAAAGTACAGGGGATTCAATTCTTCAGGCGTCTGGTCAAGAGACAGCACTTGCTGGTAATACTCCCGGTCGCCTGGTCCTGCCTGCACCAGTTTGATGACCCCGACTTTCCCCAAGGCCAGAGCTAGGGCCGCTGTCACCACCGTCTTCCCACAGCCGGTGTCGCTAGCGCTGATAAGCAGGCACTGACCATGCGCGTCCATTGTCCCCTATCATAGCTATTAGCGTGGCAAGGCTCCATGATGAAACGATGGCTGCTGGGCGTGGCGGTAGGTCTTGGTAGTGCCATCGCTTTGCCGTTAGGGGCACAACCGAATCCGCCTCGGGGTGGCCCCCTAACCATCACGTCCGATGTGCAGGAGGCCAACGCCCGCACAGGGATTTTGATTGCTCGGGGCAATGTGCGGCTGGTCTATCCTAGCCGGCAGATGGACGCGGTTGCCGAAATGGCGGAGTACGACACCCGTCGCCGCATTATTACGCTGCGGGGCAATGTCTTTATCCAGCAGGAAAGCAATACCCTGCGGGCGGAAGTCGTGACCTACAACATTAACACCGGCCAGATTGAAGCCCTGCCGGCCCCGAAAAAGCAGGTGCAGTCGGTCTACGTCATCAAAGAAGACCCGGAAAAGCCAGCGCCCCAAATCAGTCCCGCACCAACACCGCCTTGACCCCTTGCAGGTGGGAGCTATTCCTTCCTAAAGTGGAACAGGTGGCTTTATTCGGCGAGGGACGGCCTATGGCGCTAGTAGCACAAGTTATTGCCCAGGCAGACGAGGAACTGCGTTACCCCAGCAGCGGAGAGTTGCAGGCCATTCGAGATTTCTGCGCGACCGGGGAACAACGGCTGCGGATTGCGGCTATCCTAGCGGAGAATGAGAAAAAGATTATTGACAAGGCGGTGCAACAACTCTGGCAACTGCACCCAGACTACATCCAGCCCGGCGGCAACGCCTATGGCCAGCGGCAACGCGCCTTGTGCCTGCGGGACTACGGCTGGTACCTGCGCCTGATTACCTACGGGATTGTGGCGGGGGATAAGGAACCCATTGAAAGCATTGGTTTAATTGGCGTGCGGGAAATGTATAACTCTTTGGGGGTGCCGCTGGTGGGCATGGCGGATGCAATTCGCTGTTTGAAAACGGCGGCCCTGGCGCTCCTGGACGAAGACGATGCGGCCCTGGCGGCGGATTACTTTGATTACGTCATCCAGGCAATGTCTTAAAGCCAAAGGTCGTTGGCCGGTGTGAGAAGAAGCGGCCCACCGAAACGGTTTTGGGCGGGTTTCGTCTTGGGAATGGGTCTTGGGAGCTGGCCGCTGTGGCAACCGTCGCTGTGGCTGCACTGGCTGGCTCCACCGCTGGCGATGCAGGGCGGCGACCCCCATATTCGGGCTTTAATGCGCACGATTGGGGTGAGCGAGGCCCATGGCCCCCATCCCTACACGCGCCTGTATGGGGGAGCGTCCATCACCGACCTGCGCCGCCATCCCAACCGCTGTATCGCCATTCGTCCTGGCTGGTGTTCCACTGCCGCTGGGCGTTACCAACTCCTGTCCACTACCTGGTCCGAGAAAGTGCGACGCTACCACCCCCGTCCCGACACCGCCGACTTTAGCCCCGTATCGCAGGACGCAGTGGTGTATCACTGGCTGCGGGACCCTAGCGCCTGGAATCTAGACATTGCCGCCGCCTTACGACGGGGGGAACTGACGCTCGTCCTGCGCGAACTGTCGAGCACCTGGACTAGTTTGGGGTATGGCGCAGAGTCCAACTGCTGGACGCCCTGGTTGCCGTGGATTTACCAGCAAGTGCTGCGGGAGGAACTGGCCCAGACTCAATCGCCCTCCAGCGGCAATCCCCGCCGCACCCGTCCCTTGCCGAAGTAGCGGCCAAACTGCAACTCGTACAACTCGTCTTCGTCCTGGGTCGCCAGCTCCAAATCCGAGCGAGCATAGCCCACGCACAGCAACCCATAGCCCTGCGCTCGCACGGCTGCTGACAAACCTAGGGCCTCCGGTTGGGCCAACTCGCCCGAGAGTACCCGCACCCCGCACGTAGTACAGCAACCGTTCCGGCAGGCAAAGGGCAGGACAATCCCTTGGGCCTCGAGCGCCATCAGCACGTACTGGTCGTCGGGCACCTGGGCGCGATATGTGCGTCCCCGTTGGCGGTCATGGACTGTGACCTGGTAGTAGTGGGTCATGCCAAGCACGCTCCTTGGGCGATCAACCGCTGGCGCAACTGCACCCCATCCACCTGGCGTGGGGGTAGGTTCTGGTCAAGGGACATCGCCATCGCCACAGCAGCAGCCTCCCCCATCGCGCGGCAATTGGACTGCACCCGCACCGACCCCTGGGCGGCAAAGGTCGCCGACAGGCATCGTCCCGCCACGAGCAACTGCTCGACCCCCAACGGCACCAGACAGCGGTAGGGAATCTCATGGTACTCCCCCGGCGGCAGGTGGGTCAACCCTGGTCGCTGGTCCTTGGTCGGGCGATGGATGTCAATCGGGTAGTTGTTGCGGGCGATGGCATCGGGAAACTTGCGCGCTCCCAGGACATCCGCTTCCGTAAGCAGGTATTCCCCCAGGATGCGCCGCGACTCCCGCACCCCCACAAGCGCCGCTCCCATGACCACATAGGACGCCTCACACCCGGGCAAATAGCGCCGGCAAAACTGCCAGTAACGCCGGATCGCCTGCCGCCCTCGGATCTGGGCCTGGGTCAAATGCCAGGGATTCGTGCCGTCTACCTCGCCGCTGATGCGCGGGCAATTGAACGCCAGTTCCCCCGGTCGTCCCGCCACGGTAAACACCTGGAAGTACTCCCCGTCCTCGGGCAACAGCACCCCGTCGGCCACCGCCTGGCGAAACAGGGGTTCTAGGGGCCAGCCCCGTCCCCAGACCATCGCCGTATGGATCAACGGCACCTGCGAGCCTTCCGCCTGCTCCAGAATCTCATGCCGTCCCAGGCCCCGGAGAAACTCGGCAAACCGCGCTAAATCCACATTCCCCAGGTGAAACCGCACGGAAAAGGGCTGATTGTAGCCGGTCTCCGGGTCGCCGCTCTGGAAGGGGGCGCCCGCCCGGTAGGCCACATCCCCATCGCCGGTGGCGTCAATCGTGCGTTTGGCCCAAATCACGCCTCGCCCCGCCTTGTTGGTCACAACCACGCCCACCACGTGCCCGTCCGCCACCAGGACGTCTTCAAACCACGTGTAGTACAAAAGCTGGGCGCCACTGGCGAGGGCCATGTCCTCCAACAGCCACTTGAGGGCTTCTGGGTTAAACCAGCCCCGGTTGCCGTCTCGCCAGACGCCCGATTCCCCCAAGTCGTTGAGCCGCCGGTTGATTTCCGCATCAATCCCACCGTTGAGAGGCGCTCCCTGCAAGTGGTTAGGCATCATGGGCGTGACCAGTGCCCCGGTTTGCGTGCCCCCTAAATACCCCAACTGTTCCACCACCAGCGTCCGATACCCCGTGCGTCCAGCGGCAATCCCAGCGACGGCGCCAGCAGTTCCGCCACCGACCACCAGAATATCCACCTCGGCCAGGCAAGGCAGATCCGTCACTGCTTGAGGGGATAGAGCCATGCGTCAACGCAACAATGACGGCGGCGGCGGTGGAGCATCCTGCTCCTGATTGCAGCCTTTCCAGGCTTCTCGCATCGCCAACAGGGCAATTTCTAAGGGCATTTCGGTCAACGTCTTGCGGAAATGAAACTTCAAACCCGCAATCAGTTCCCGCACTTCCGGCGGAAAAGGTGCTTTAGTTGACATGGTTTGGGGACGGGTGTCCACAGCCTCAGCCGGCAAAACATACGTGGGTTCATATTTGTATTTTGTCACGGAGACCACCGGGCGATAAGAAATAGTTGAATGAGCTGTCAAGTTATGACCCTGCTAGTTCAGTTACAACCTTCCTTCTGACCACAACTCCCGTGACCTTCACAAAACTTAACAACTAGCGGGATGGGCGGCAACGGTTACAATGGCGGTATGGTGCGTCAATCCTTGCTCCAGCGGTACGCCCAGGGCGAAACGAACTTCCGGCGCCTGGATTTAGCGGGAGCCGACCTGACCGGCGTAGTTTTGGCGGGTGGGGATTTACGAGAAAGCGACCTGCAGCGGGCAAACCTGCACGGAGCGAACCTCAGCCGCTGTCGGTTGCAAAAGGCGAATTTGCGAGGTGCGCGGTTGACCCTGACCAACCTCCAGCGGGCCGACCTGCGGGAGAGCAACCTCAGCCTGTGTTTCCTGGTGGGCTGTGACCTGCGGGGGGCCAACCTGCAGGGTAGTGACCTGCGCAGCGCCGTGTTGGACCAACCCCGTCCCTATCTGTCGCGCTGGCTAGTCTTGGGCCTCAATGTCCTAGCGTTCCTGGCGACGCTAGGCTGTGGACTTTACCGGCATTGGACAGCCGCGCTGGGATTGGTGGGGCTACTGGTGCTCGGCAATGGGGCGCTGATGCGATGGCGGAGTCCCACCGCCGCAGATTTGCGGGGCGCCGACCTGCGGGGCGCCAATCTCACCGGCGCGCGACTATGGGGAATGTATCTGCTGGGCGTGCGTTGCGAAGGGGCGATTCTCCCCAACGGTCAACCCTACCGTCCTTGGTACAACTGGTTTCCCTGGGATTGACCATGACCGACGCCATTACCCAAGCGGTCCAGAATCTCTACGATACCTACCCGTTTCCCCCAGACCCCCTGACCGACGGCCCACCCCCTGGCTACAACTGGCGGTGGTGCGTACCGGCGGCGCACCATTTTGCCTTGGGCTGGATACCTCGGGAATGGGGGGCGTTGTGCATTCTGGACGCAGGTTGTGGGACGGGTGTCAGCACCGATTACCTGGCCCACTTGAACCCCACGGCGCAGGTCATAGGGATTGACCTGAGTGAAGCAGCGCTGGCAATTGCCCAGCAACGGGTCGAGCGTTCCGGCGTGGCCCACCGCGTCCAACTGCGCCGGCTGAGCCTGCTGGAGGTGGGTCAATTGGCCCAATCCTTTCACTACATCAACTGCGTGGGGGTGCTGCACCATTTGCCCAACCCCAAAGCCGGGCTGCGGGCCTTAGCGGAAGTGCTGGCGCCAGGAGGGCTGATGCACGTATTTGTGTATGGGTTCTGGGGACGCTGGGAAATCCGGCTGCTGCAAAAGGCCATCCGGCTCCTACAACCGGCTGGGAGCGACTACCGCACCGGTGTGACCATCGGACGGCAATTGCTGGCCCATTTGCCCCCGGATAACCGGCTGGTGCGGCGGGAGCGGGAACGCTGGGCTTTGGATAACGTCCACGACGCCACCTTCGCCGACATGTACGTGCATCCCCAGGAAATTGATTACACTGTTGAGACGTTGTTTGAGCTGATTGCCGATGTAGGGTTGGAGTTTCTGGGGTTTTCCAATCCCCGCTACTGGCAGTTGGAGCGACTGCTAGCTCCGCTACCGGAACTGCTGGCGACGGCCCGCACGTTACCTATCCAACAGCAGTACGAGTTGGTGGAGGCCCTAGACCCCGAACTGAGCCACTTTGAATTTTTCCTGGGACGTCCACCCCTGCAACGGGGGTTGGCGGATTGGTCACAGGCATACCCATTGCGCTCGACCTGTCTGACCGGTTGGCCGGGGCGCTCCCTATTGGACTATGACTACCAACCGGTGGATTTAACGCCCCTAGAGTACGAACTACTCCAGCACGCCACCGGGGAATGGACCGTGAACGAATTGCTGAGCCGAGTACCGGGCGCGACGCCGGAACAGGTCCGAGATTTGCAACAGCGGCAATTGCTCTGGTTACAGGCGTAAACGGATGCTGCGCCCGTGGGTGTCGGTGCCACAAGTCACCCAGAGGCCATGCACTCGGCTGAGGTGCAGCACCGTGGCTGTCTGCTCCGGACTAGGCCGCCAGGGGTCGGGGTTATGGTAAGCGTAGTAGGCTTCGACCCCGTCAATGCCCAGCGCTTTGGCCGCCGGGATCAACTCGCGGGCGGGTTTTTTGTAGCGCTCCGGGTGGGCCAGCACCGCCAAACCGCCTGCGCTCTGGATTGCCTGAATCACTGCCGCCGCCGGATAGTCATCCCCAAGGGGCGTGGTGCCCTGGATGTAGGGCGCCATCCGGCTGTGGTCCGGGTCAAAGCCGTAGCCTAGGATATGCACCTCCACCCCCAGTAGGTCGCAACTGATTTCAATCCCCGACCAGAGTTTGGGCTTGCGGTTCCCTGGCAGGCGCGTGAGATAGCGATAGGCCTGTTCGTAGCCGCTGACCTGGTGGTGGTCCGTAATCGCCAGCCCCTGCACCCCGTAGGCGATGGCCTGGTCAATCACCTCCTCCGGCTCTAAACGACCGTCCGAATGCACCGTGTGCAGGTGAAAGTTGTACACAGCTGGGCAACTGCGTGGGTGCAATCCCGCCCAGGCTTCCTTGAGTTCCTTGACCGTTGGCCGCTGTGTGATGAGGGTTGCCGTCATGCCGCTCCCCACCAAACGTAAATCTTTATTAACATTCGGTCTCTAATAGCATAACACGCTGGGCAAGGGCGCAAACGGTGACCGGCCAGGGATGATATATTGGAAAATGTTTTGCCTTTCTTTAAGGTGGCCTATGGCGGTCCCCAAGAAGAAAACCTCCAAAGCCCGCAAGCGGCAGCGCAAGGCCGTGTGGAAGCGCCAGGCGGTGTTCGAAGCCCAGAAGGCCCTGTCCCTGGCTAAGTCGATCTTGACGGGGCGCTCCCGCAGTTTCTATTACCCAACCGCCGACGAGGCGCAGGAGGAAGCGTAAAGCTCGCGGGCGGCCTCCAGAATCTGGTGGGCGAGATGGAGTTTGGGGGTGCGGGGCCAGACGCGGCGCTGTCCCAGGCGGTCGAGCCATAGACCCTGGTTATCGGGACTGTCGAAGCCCACGCCGGGAACATCTACAGGGTTTGCCACGATGGCGTCCAGGTGTTTCCGTTGGAGTTTTTCCCGGGCGGGCGTTTCCAGGTCGCCAGTCTGGGCAGCAAAGCCGATGAGCAATTGGTCAGGGCGTTTGATTTGCCCCAGATGCTGCAGGATGTCGGGGGTTGGTTGCAGCGGAAGACAGTCCGGCAACGCCTGCTTGGGGAGCTTGGTGGCGTGATAGGTGGCTGGTTGCACATCCCCAACAGCGGCGGCCATGAGGCACCAGTCGTGGTCGGGAAAGAGGTCGCGGACCGCTGTGGCCATTTCCTGCGCGCTGCCGACGCGGATGACCTGGGTCACCTGGGGAACTGGCTGGGTGACGTGGGCGTGGATAAGGGTCACGCGGGCACCTCGGCTCTGGGCGGCTTGGGCCAGGGCAAAGCCCATCCCGCCACTGGCTGGATTGCTCAAAAACCGCACCGGATCCAGGTATTCTCGAGTTGCGCCGGCGGTGACCAGGATGCGGTGGGGCTGCAAATCCCGCTGACCCCCTGTAAGCAACAGGGAGTTCACCCAAGCGTCAATTTCCCAGGGTTCCGCCATCCGTCCAGGCCCGACTGCATCACAGGCTAATAGACCTGCCCGCACCCCCACGCTGTGGAACCGCGGCCAGGCCAGGAGGGTTTGGTAATTATGCTGAACCGCAGGCTGCGCCCACATGGTGGCATTCATCGCCGGCGCGACTAGTACGGGAGCTGGGCTGGCCAACAGGGTGTTCGTTAGGAGGTCCTCCGCTAGGCCGTGTGCGACTTTGGCAAGCAGGTTCGCCGTCAGAGGAGCCACGACCATGACCTCGGCCCACTCCCCCAACTCGATGTGCAACGGTCGGCCTGTGGGTTGCCACCAATCGGCATCGGTGTAGGCGGGCCGGCGGCTGAGGGTGCTCAGGGTCAAGGGGGTCACAAACTGTAGCGCCTGGGACGTCAAAACCACCTGCACCTGGTGACCTTGCTGCACCCACTGGGAGACCAGTTCACAGACCTTGTAGGCGGCGATGCCCCCGCCGATGCCCACCAGAATCCGGCCCATCAAGAAGCGGGGACCCGATATACCTCCTCCCGCGTCCCAAACCACTCATAACGGTGGTCACGGATCTGGGCATAGCAGGCATCACCCAGCGCCTTGAGACCGGGCAACTGTTGATACAGGGCCACCAGCGGCTCCATTCCAGGAATCAACGTCGCCAGTTGCTCCAGAGCAGCAGTTCCCTGCCAGCGACGCTCCGGCTGGTTGCCATCAATCAGAATCACTCCTTGGTCACAGTCGGCTGGGGTCACGCCCCATGCAGCCAGCGCCGTTTCATCCTGCATGGGGAGATAGCGCAGCCACCGCCCCTGCTCTAAGGTGTAAAGTGCCGCCACCCAGCCGCTGCAGAGCCGGCACCGACCATCGTAGATAATCAAATACGAAGGCATAGGTTTGTTTCCCAGGCACTGCTCTCCATTGTAAGTAATGCCCAACGATGTAACGTGGGTGCTCCAGGGCTATCGCCAGGGGTATTTTCTCATGGCCGATCCCGTCACCGGCGCCCTGGGTTGGTATCGCAGCCGCGAACGGGCCCTGATTCCTTTGGATGACCGCTTCCATTGCCCCCGTTCCCTGCGCCGCAAACTCCATCGCTTCCAGGTGCGGGTCAACCGAGACTTTGCCGGCGTCGTGGCCGGATGCGCCGACCGCCCCGCTACCTGGATTTCCGACGAGTTACAGGGACTCTACAAACAACTCCACCAGGCGGGGTACGCCCACAGTTGGGAGACCTGGGATGGCGACACCCTAGCTGGAGGCGTGCTTGGCATCGTTATCGGCGCCGCCTTTATCGGCGAATCCATGTTCCATCGCGTCACCGACGCCTCCAAAGTGGCCCTAGTGACCCTGGTACACTACCTGCGCCGCCAGAACTTCCTGCTGTTTGACGCCCAGGTGATGAACCCCCACCTGGCTCGCTTCGGCGCTTACCTGGTCTCCGATTGGGAATACGAACAGCTGCTGAACAAAGCGGTCCAGCAGCCCCAACGGCCCTTTGAATTGTAGTGTAGAATACCCCCAAGGGAATTCGAATCCCTGTTACCTCCGTGAAAGGGAGGTGTCCTAGACCACTAGACGATGGGGGCACGCGCTTGCCGCATTTATTACCTTAGCGAATCGGTCAGGACCTTGTCAATTTAGGGGCGGTACACCGGCAGGGTGAAGTGGAAGCGGCTGCCCCGGCCTGGTTCGGATTCCACCCAAATCCGCCCGTAATGGGCTTGGATGATTTGACGACAGACGGCAAGACCCAGGCCATAGCCGCTAGAGTCCTGGTTGAGGCGCGTGCTGGGTTCAAAAATCCGTTCCTGGTCCGCCAGGGGGATGCCAGGGCCGTTGTCGGCAACTGTCACTTGCACCTTCAGAGTTGTGCTGTGCAAGGTACTGATGTGGATATGTCCGCCAGGCGGGGTGTACTTGCAGGCATTGTCGAGAAGGTTGTTCAACACGCGCCGCAAGGCGTCGGGGTCGGCAAACACCGGCGGGCAAGGTTCGGCGATGTCCAGCTCCAGGGTGTGTTGCCGACTGGCTAGGAACGTTTGAAAACTCTGCGCCACCTGTTGGATGATCTCCGGCAACTGGACCGCCTGGGGATTGAGTTGCAGGACTTTCTGCTGGTTGCGGCTGACCTGGAGGATGCTAGTGATCAGCCGGTCCAGGGTTTTGACCTGGTTGCGGGCCTGCTGGAGCAGTTGGGGAGCCAGTTCCTGCCGCTGGGGTGCCATCTCCAGGGTTTCCAGGGCAATGCTCACCGCCGTCAGGGGATTGCGCAGGTCGTGAGCCAGCATCTCAATCACCTGGTTGCGAAACTCGACCTGGGCCGCCAACTGGCGAATGGTGAGCTGGGCGCGAGCCAATTCCTCCTCCAAACGGGCCACGTCCGGGCTGGTGGCTGCAGGCGGCGGTTGGCCATTGGCTTCCGCTTCGGTTTGCCAGCGGGGCCACCAGTAGTCCACCTGCTCCAGTAAATCGTTGCCCGCCAGCACTTGTCGCGGCTCGGGATAGGCTTTCACCAGGGCCGGGGTGGCCACTACTCGCAGGCGCTCGGCCAGGTAGGGTTGCTCGCTCACGTCTACAATTTGCAGGGCATCCCTTGGACAACCCAAGGCCTCCAGCCGCTGCTGCAACTGCTTGATCTGGTCGCGGTGGGTGGTTTTGCTGGTAAACAGATACACCTGAACCGAGGCCATAGCGCAACTGGGGTGTAGAGAATTACAATTCCACTTATTACCAAGATAGAAGACCGTTGCCCGTCCCGGTTATGGCCCGCTTTAGTCTTACCACGCCCCTATACTACGTCAATGCGCGGCCCCATATTGGCAGCGCCTACACCACGATGGCGGCAGATGCGCTGGCGCGGTTTGCCCGCCTGCGGGGCGACGAGGTGCTCCTGGTGACGGGTACGGACGAGCATGGTCAAAAAATCCAGCGCACCGCCCAGGAACAGGGGTTGCCTCCCCAGGAACACTGCGACCGGATGGCGGCGGAATTTCAAGCCCTGTGGCAAAAGCTCAACATCCAGTGGCACCGCTTCAGTCGCACCACTGACCCCCGCCACGGGGTGATTGTCAAGGAATTTTTCCTGCGGGTCTGGGAGCGGGGGGATATTTACCTGCACCAGCAGCAGGGCTGGTACTGCGTCGCCTGCGAAGAGTTCAAAGACGAGCGGGAGCTGTTGCCAGGTCGCTACTGCCCCCTGCACCCCACGCTCCAGGTGGAATGGCGCGACGAACCCAATTACTTTTTCCGGCTATCGCGCTACCAGGCGGCCCTGGAGCAACTCTACCAAACGCAACCAGATTTCATCCAACCGGAAACCCGCCGCAACGAGGTGGTCAAGTTCGTCGCCCAGGGCTTGAACGATTTCTCCATTTCCCGCCTGCATCTGGACTGGGGCTTTCCAGTGCCGGTGGACCCCCAGCAGGTCATTTATGTGTGGTTTGACGCTCTGCTAGGCTATCTCAGTGCCCTGCTGGAACCCGACGAACCTCCGAGTTTGGCGGCGGCGGTGCGCACCTGGTGGCCGGTGGATGTGCATCTCATTGGCAAGGACATTTTGCGGTTCCACGCGGTGTACTGGCCGGCGATGCTCATGTCGGCTGGCTTGCCCTTGCCCAAGCGCATTTTTGCCCACGGCTTTCTCACCAAAGACGGCCAGAAGATGAGCAAGTCCCTGGGGAACATTGTGGACCCCTTTGCCCTGGTGGAGGCCTACGGCAGCGACGCCTTGCGCTACTACTTTTTGAAGGAAATTGAACTGGGCAAAGACGGGGATTTCAATGAGGAGCGGTTTGTGCAGATTGTGAACGCCGACCTGGCCCACGGGCTGGGGAATTTGCTCAACCGGACGCTCAAGCTGGTGCATAAGTACAACGGCGGACGAGTGCCGTCGCCTGGGGCCTTGCCCGACGACCCCCTGGCCCAGATGGGACGGGAGCTGGGGGAACAGGTGGCCCAGGCCTACACCGCGCTGGCGCTCCACCGGGCCTGTGGGCTGTGCCTGGCATTGGTGCAACGGGCCAACCAGTGGATTGATGAGCAGGCGCCCTGGCAGTTGGCCAAAACCGGTGACTCGGCGACCCTAGCGAGCGTGTTGTATAGCCTGCTGGAGGCGGTGCGGTTGGCGGCCTACCTGCTCAGCCCGGTGATTCCCCAGACCAGCACCCGCATCTATCGCCAGTTGGGCTATGACGTCGATTTTGACCAAGTTTTGCCGCTGGCATTTACCGAGCAGAGTCGTTGGGGTGCCTTACCCGCCGGTCAAACGGTGGCGACGCCGGAGCCGGTCTTTGCCCGCTTGGAACTCCTGAAACTAACAAAATCCTAACGTTTGGCGGGGGTGACCAGATTTCTCTGGTAAGGTTATAGATGCTATCCCGAGCCTGTTTTCGGGGGTTTGATTCATTTACCCACTGTGGATTAAAACGATGTCTGGCGTAGATAATATGGGTTTGTTTACGCCCCAACAGGTCCTAGAAAACCGCGGTCGCATTGCTATCTTTATTGACGGTTCCAACCTGTTTTATGCGGCGCTGCAGTTGGGGATCGAAATTGACTATAGTAAGTTGCTGTGTTATTTAACGGGGGGTTCCCGTTTGTTGCGGGCTTTTTTCTACACCGGCGTCGACCCGACCAACGAAAAACAACAGGGATTTTTACTCTGGATGCGGCGCAACGGTTACCGGGTGGTGTGCAAGGAGTTGGTGCAGTTGCCCGATGGGTCGAAGAAGGCCAATTTGGATGTGGAAATTGCGGTGGATATGTTGTCGCTGGCGGGGTTCTACGACACGGCAGTTTTGGTGAGCGGCGATGGGGATTTGGCCTACGCCGTGGATGCGGTGAGCTACCGGGGGGTAAGGGTGGAGGTGGTGAGCCTGCGCTCGATGACCAGCGATAATTTGATCAACGTGGCGGACCGCTACATCGACCTAGAGACGATCCGGGATGAAATCCGCAAGGCCCCTCGTCCGACGGCCTATCGCCTGGTGGCGGAAACAGCCAACAGCAATGCCACCAACAACAGCACTGAACCGGCGAACTGAACGGGCTCTCTGGGGTGCCCTGCTAGCCCTAGGGTTGGCGGGTTGCCGAGTGCCGGAGCGCCCCTTAGAACCCGAAGCCCCGCCGGAAGCATCCCAGCAGTTAACGTTTGAATCCCTGAACCTGCACCAGGTGGACAAAACCGGCCAGACGGTCTGGAAGCTGCAGGCCCAGAAGGCGGTGGCGGATGTGAGAACACGGCGGGTGACGGCCCAGCAGGTGGTGGGCAACATCTACAGTCAGGGGAAACCCCGCTACCGCGTCCGGGCGGCCCAGGCGGTGGTGCAGCAACAGCAGGAGACGCTGACGGTGCAGGGGGACATTACCGCTGAAGACGTGCAGGACCCGACGGTGATCAAGGCGCGTTCGCTAGTGTGGCGCCCGGCCCAGCGGGAAATCCTGCTGCAAGGGAACTTGGAATTCCGCCAGCCGCAGCTACAGGTCCAGGCCCAGGAAGCGACGATTCGCCTGCGGGACAATCGCCTGTCGGTGCGCCGGCGGGTGCAGGTAACTAGCCGGAAACCAGTGCTCCAGATCAAGGGGGAAGCCCTGGATTGGCAATGGCGCGATGGGCTGGTGCAGGCGCGCCAACCCGTGCAAATCCTCTACACGCCGGAGCAACTGGTGGTCAAGGCGGGAGTGGGCCTGATGGATTTTCCCCGCCAAGTGCTGCGGTTGAACCAGGGAGTTGAAGCGGTGCATCGGCGCGGGCGCTTGCGGGCACAGGTGGTGGAATGGCGCATCGCCCAGCAGGACATCATCGCCAGCGGTGATGTGGTGTACACCCAAACCGACCCCCCCCTTACGGTCAGCGGCGCCCAGGCCCAGGGGAATTTGGCCACGCGACAGATTCGGGTAACGCGGGCGCGGACGCAGGTGAGACTGGAATGACCGATACCCAGGCGCTGTTTAATCGGATTGCCCGTCACTACGATGCGCTGAACAACTGGTTGAGTTGGGGCCAGCACTGGATTTGGAAGCACATGGTCATTGGCTGGGTGGACCCGCAGCCGGGAGAGACGGCGGTGGATCTGTGCTGCGGCACGGGGGACTTGACAGGACTGTTGGCGCGCAAGCTGGGTAAGACTGGCCAGGTCTGGGGGATTGACTTCGCTGAAGCGATGCTGGCAATTGCCCGGCGACGGTACGCTCACTGGCCCATTCGCTGGCACCAGGGAGATGTGATGCAATTGCCCTTCCCTGACGCGACGGTGGACGTGGTGACGATGGGCTATGGGTTGCGTAACCTCCCGGACCGGCGTGGCTGCCTGCGGGAAATCTACCGGGTGTTGCGACCAGGAGGCCGCGCGGCGATTCTGGATTTTCATCAACCGGCGCATCCGTGGTTGCGGGCGTGGCAAGCGTGGTACTTACAGCAGGTGGTGGTGCCGGTGGCCAGCGGGTTGGGCCTGGCGGATGCCTATGCCTACATCTGGCCGAGTTTGCAAACCTTTCCTCCTGGTGAACAGCAAGTGGCGTGGGCGCGCGATTGCGGGTTTGATGCCTGTCATTACCCCATTGCCAGTGGTTTAATGGGGGTGTTAGTCCTGCGCCGACCGTGATGGAACGTGTAGCCTACTTTGATTGCCCCACGGGTATTGCCGGCGATATGTGTCTAGGGGCGCTGGTGGATGCCGGTTTACCAATGGAGGTCTTGCAGCGCGAATTGCAGGGTTTAGGCATGATAGGGGCCTTTACCTTGACGGCAGAGACGGTACAGCGGCAAGGGCAACGGGCAACTCAAGTGCAGGTCCATCCGCAGCAGGCGCAACCTTCCCATCGGGATTGGGCTGACATTCGCCTGCTCTTGGCTGAAGCGCGTCTAGCGGAACCCGTGAAGCGGTGGAGTCAGGCCATTTTTGCCAACCTGGCCGTTGCGGAAGGGGCGGTGCATGGGGTGCCGCCGGAACAGGTGCATTTCCACGAGGTGGGGGCGGTGGACGCCATCGTGGACATCGTGGGCACCTGCATCGGTTTGCATTACTTTGGCGTGACCCAAGTGTATTGCTCGGCGTTGCCCTTGGGTTCGGGACAGGTGCAAACGGCCCACGGTCGGCTGGCGGTGCCTACCCCAGCTGTGTTGTACCTTTGCCAGGCCAAGCAGGTTCCCATCTACGACAACGGCCTGAAGGGCGAATTGGTCACCCCAACCGGTGCCGCCATTGTCACAACGCTGGCCCAAGCGTTTGGGTCGCCCCCGCCGATGCAGTTGGAACGGGTTGGCTGGGGAGCCGGCACCCAGGAGTTGCCGATGGCGAACGTATTGCGGCTGTGGTTAGGGCCGGCGCCGGTCGGGGCCTTCACTGAACCGGTAGTGGTGTTGGAAACCCAGATGGATGACCTGTCGCCCCAGGGGTTGGCCTACGCCTGTGAACAGTTGCTGGCCGCCGGCGCGTTGGATGTCTGGAGTCAGGCCGTCACGATGAAAAAGGGGCGACAGGGAGTGTTGTTGCAGGTCCTGTGCTCGCCGGAGCGGGCCAATGCCTGTGAAACGATTCTCTTTAGGGAAACCACCACCCTAGGCGTCCGTCGCCGGTGGCTGGAGCGGCGGGTTTTACCCCGACGGTTGGTGACCGTCTCCACCGAATGGGGCGACGTGGCCGTGAAGGTGGCCGAAGCGGAGGGTCGGCTGCTAAACGTGCAGCCGGAGTACGAGGACTGTGCTCGCATTGCCCGCACCTATGGACTACCGTGGAAGCAGGTGCATCAACGGGTCATGCATCGCTTCTGGAAACGGTGGGAGAACGCGGATGCGCAAAACCCTAATTAACCTGCTGGTGGGCGGTGTGGCCTTTGCGGGTGTTATCGGGCTTCAGATGCAGCGGCAAACCTGGCTGGTCACCCAACAGCAGAATAACCTACCCCTATGGCGGCAACAGGAGGTCCAGACCCGCACCCAATTGCGCCTGTGGCGGGAGCTCCCGGGGTTCGGATGGAACAACCTCATTGCCGATTGGTGGCTCATTCAATTCAACCTCTACTTTGGCGACGACGAAGCGCGTACTGCTCTCGGTTACGGGTTGGTTCCCGACTTTTTCGAGGTGATTTTGCAGCGGGACCCGCGTTTTATCCGGGCCTACCTCTTCCTGTCCGTTAGCGGCTCGCTCTATGCCGCCGAACCGGAGCGCAGCATTCAAATTGCCAGCCGCGCCATGCGGTTCCTGACGCCCGACGTTCCCGGTTCGTACTACCCCTGGATGTACCGGGGCATTGACGAGATGTTATTTTTGGGGGATGGCCGGGCGGCAAGACGTTCCTTCCAGACCGCCGCGGCTTGGGCCAGCCAGTGGGACACGCCGGACAGCCAGGTCGTTGTCAAGCGCGCCAGCGCCTCTGCAGAACTACTGCGCAAAAATCCCGATAGTCGGGCCGCCAAGGTCATCGGCTGGGCCAGCATCCTAGAGTATGCCACAACCCCCCGCGTACAGGCCCTTGCCATTCGCAAAATCCTGGAAGCGGGTGGACAAATCCGCCAGACGCCTGACGGGCAACGCTACATTGTCTTACCTCGGGACGTGCAAGAGCATTTGCGCTAGAAGCGCCGGTTATCGTCACGAGGCCGGGCCTTATTGACGCGCAGTTGCCGCCCCATCCACTCTGCACCGTCTAAAGCGCTGATTGCCTTTTCCTCGTGGTCATCCTCCACCATTTCGACGAAGGCAAATCCCCGCATTCGACCAGTTTGCCGGTCTATCGGTAACGTGACCCGTTTAACTGGCCCGTATTCAGAAAAAACTTCCCTCAGGTCCTGCTCAGTGGCCTTGAAGGACAAATTACCGACGTAAATAGTCATAACCCAAACCCAAATCAACAATCCATTGCCGCAATGGAGTCAGCAAAGCCAAATCCAGGGGGCAGATGGCGGAACCAAGTTCATCATAACCGGTCCTGTCAAGTCTGTCAGGGGGGCTTGCTTCATGTTTCTTTACGACTTAGGGTCAAGGGTAATGCTTGTTAAGATAGGGGCAGGATGCGCCGGTGCGCTAGCCATGTCCGATACGGTTCCCATTCCCCTGTACCCCCAAAGTACGCTGTTGCATCAATGTCAGGCCGGCCAAGACTTTGACCGAGTGTACGGCACGACGGATTTACTGCCGAAGGTGGTAAATTTTTATAGCCGGTGCTTGGGTGAACCTCAGGAGTTAGAGGCGCGGGCTTTGAAATTTGTGGAAGAGACCATTATGCCCCAGATGAATCAGATCTCCTGGGTAATTACTCGCATGCAAGAGGACATGATTGTTTACCACCGGTTGGGGTTGACGCCGGTTCTTAAGGGACCCCATGTAACAGTTATGGGAGCGACTTCGGACAAGATTGCAGTGGACCTGGGAGCGCAACCCTACAAAACCCTGATTTGTATTGGTCAAAAGCGAATTTTCCAAACCACGCCCCTGCGATCCCTATAACGTATCGGGGTTGATTCCCTGCGCGTGCAACTTCTCAAGTAACGCCAAATGCCTTTGCCGTTCCTGGGCCAGTTCTGCCGGGGTGAGCAATTTTTCCCCACTATCCAGCCGGTAGAAATCAATCAAGGGGCCGTTGGGGACCAAGCGCAGTTGTAACACGTGACTAATGTTGTCCGAGATAATGTGGTAATCATCGCCAATCAATTGATAGCCCACCAGCGGCGGGTTCAAGCACTCCCCACGCGGGTCAAACAACCAATACTCCGGGATTTCCATCGCTTCGTAGAGGTCTTTTTTATCTCCCTGGTCTGCCGCCAGGGTTTGGGCTGATGTCATCTCAAAAATGACGGTTGGTGCGCGTCCTTCTTCCCAGGTTTGGTAACTATCGCGCTCGCCCGGCGTTACCCCCAAAATCACCATCACATCCGGCAGCACCCGCAATCGGGGAAGCCCCCGCGCGTAGTAGAGAAACCGGTTGGCCAAAACACAAGCCGGCTGATTAGCGAGATACTGGCGCAAAACCTCCCAGGTCACAAACATGGCGTATTGGTGGGCGTAGGTTTCGGCGGCAGGTTCCCGCGTTTCGATGTAACTAATCACGCGCTCCGGGTCATAGGGCATCGGGGTCGATTCCTCTAGCGCGCAGTTTTTCGATGAGTTCTAATCGCAGTTGCCGTTCGCGTTCTTTTTCGAGACGTTCCTGTTCCCTAGCCTGGGCCAATTCTTCTGGGGTGAGTAATTTTTCCCCATTATCCAGGCGGTAGAAATCAATCAAGGGGCCGTTCGGCACTAGGCGCAGTTGCAGAACCTGGCTAGTGTTATCGGAAATCGCACTGTAACGGTTCCCCACCAACTGATAGCCAAGCAAGGGGGGATGTAACCATTCGCCTTTGGGGTCAAATAACCAGTATTCCTGAACGCCTATCGCTTCATAGATTTGCTTTTTTTGCTGCTGGTCTTTTTGACGGGTTTGAGCCGATGTCATCTCAAAAATCACCGCTGGAACTTGACCTTCCTCCCAGATTTTGTAACTGTCCCGGCCTCCAGGCGCCACCCCAAAAATCACCATGACATCAGGAGCTACCCGCAACTTGGGAAACGCCTGGGCATAGTAAAGAAACTGGTTGGCCAAGACGGTTGCCTGTTGCCCGGCGAGGTACTGGCGCAGGATTTCCAGCGTGACAAAGATGGCGTACACATGGGCGTAACTTTCCGCCACCGGTTTGCCATCCCCACTCGGGTAGTGAATGGCTTTGGCAACCGTCGTAGCGGTCACGAGCGCCCTCCAATCACCACATTTTTGATGCGCACATGGGGGCCGCCGACGCTCACTGGCAGGGGAGATTGCCCAGCTTTGCCGCAGCCGCCATTGCGATAGACGGTGTCGTTGCCGATGGCTTCGATGTCCTTCAGGGTTTGGAACACATTGCCGCTCAGGGTCACATCGCTCACCGGTTCCGCCAGTTGCCCGTTGCGGATCATAAAGCCCTCAGCAGCGGCAAAGGTAAACAGTTCTCCATTCGTCTGGCCCCCCAGCATGCGCACGCAGTACACCCCCAGGTCAATGTCCTGCATCATCTCGGCCAAGGTATAGCGCCCCGGTTCAATGCCGGTATTGGTCATGCGCACGATGGGGGCATAGGTTGCCGATAAGGCCCGCGCATTGCCAGTGGGTCGCTCGCCCATTTTGCCTGCCGTTTCTCGGGAGTGGAGCCGTTGCGTTAGCACGCCGTCCTTGATGAGATACTTCCGTTGCCCGGCACCCCCTCATCGTCGTACTTCAGAGAACCCGGCAACCCCGGCATGGTCGCATCGTCCACTACATTCAATTCGGGAATCGCCACCTGCCGCCCTAGTTGCAGTAGCTCTTGCAGGCGGGGGTTCTCGTACACAAAATCGGCTTCGGATAAATGCCCAAACGCCTCATGGATAAAGACGCCCGAGAGATAGGGGTCAAGAATGACCGTGTACTGCCCGCCCTTGACCGGTTGCGCCTCTAATTGCCGGATGGCCCGCTGCGCCGCTTCCAGCACCTGCTGGTCAATCCCCACCACCACGTTGTAGTCCGAGCGGGAATGCACCGATTCATAGCCCTGGCGCACCACCAGTCCTTCCCCCCGCGCCACCACGCCAAACATCCCCGACACATCCAAGCGTTCCTGAGCCAGGTTGGTGCCAGTAGATGTCACCAGGTAGGTCACCCCAAACCGTTCCCGGTAGCTGACGCTGGTGGTCTGGATGCGGGGGTCATAGGACAACAGCAGGTCGTTGTAGTGCTGGAGCAATGCCCGTTTTTCCGCCAGAGGCACTGTGCGGGGGTCGCAGGCAATTTCTGCTTGGACGTAATCCACCACCGGTTCGACGGGGGCCAACTGAGTTTGTTCGTGACCAATCAACCGCGCCTGCTCGACCGCTTCCTGGACCCGCTCGGCCAGTTCGTCCAGTCCATTAAACGTCACAAAGCTCCAGCCGCCCCGGTAGCAGGCCCGAATGCCCCCCGCCAGTGACAACGCCCGGTCCACCGCATCAAACCGT